>CAZNNA010000190.1:0-6696 GCA_964573825.1 uncultured Treponemataceae bacterium | reverse complement strand
GTTGGGGTGCATAGCGGGTTATACCCTGAAAGCTCTCGGCGAGGCAAGCGCGCCCGGCGACGCCCTTCCGGGCTCCCCCTGTGGCTCTCCCTGGGGCTCCCCCTACTGGCGCCCGTAGACGCCGAAGCGCCTTGAGAGGCTCGCGCCCGCCTCGTCGACTATGACGAGCTCGTGCTCGCCGGGGGCCGGCCGGGCCTCTACCCTGTGATCGCCCTCGGTCTGGCCGAGGTAGTCGCCGTCGAGGTGCCAGAAGAGGCGCGCCCCGGGGTCGCGGTGGGCCGCGCGGAACACCGTACGGCCCGGGCTCCCGTCGAGCTCTATGGGCACGTATATCATGGCGCCGCGCTCGGGCGCTATGAACTCCAGCTCTGCAGATTCGGAGCCTCCCTGGCCGGGAGCCCAGGGAGGCAGGGACTCGTAGCCTAGGTTGGCTCGCGCGTAGTACCACTCGACGGCGGGGGGCAGGCAGAAGCGCCGCTCGGCCAGCAGGGTCGCGCCATGGGCCGACTCGGGCCGGACGCGGTAGGCGCGATCGGCGCTCAGGTGTACGAGCCGGCAGTAGGGGCAGGCCTCGTCGACGCTCGCGCCCGCGGGCACGAGGACCCGCTCGGTCTCCTCGCAGTCCGGACCGGCCGCGTAGCCCGAGCGGGCGCAGACCGTCTCGTAGCGTAGCGCGTCGATGGGCTCGGGGAACCAGGCGGAGCGAGGCAGGGCCTCGAAGAGCTCGAAGAGGAGGGGCGCCGCGGCGTCGGTACCCTTGAGCTCGGGCCTACCCTCGCCCGAGGCGTTGCCCGCCCAGACCGCGACGACCCAGTCCCTTGTCGCGCCTATCGCCCAGGCGTCCCGAGAGCCGAAGCTCGTGCCGGTCTTCCAGGCCACCCGCCTCGAGCTGGCGTACTCCTGCCAGGAGGCCTCCTCGCCCGGGCGCGCCACCTCGACCAGGGCCTCGAGCGTCAGCCAGGCCGCGCCCGCCGAGAACGGCGCCTCGGCGATAGCGGTCGCCTCGCCTCCCGCCGGCCGGATTCCCAGGGCGGCCCTGGCGAGGCTAGCGTAGGCTTCCGCGGCCTCGAGGAGGGTGACCTCCGCTCCGCCGAGTATCAGCGGGAGGCCGTAGTCGGCCGGCGCGCGGGCCAGCGTGGAGAAGCCGAGTCGCTTAAGGAGCGAGGCGAAGCGCTCAACGCCGTAGCCCCTGAGGAGGCGCACGAAAGGCACGTTGAGGGAGCGCGCCAGGGCCTCGTCGGCCCGTACCGCCCCCGCGTAGGTCTTGAGGTTGTTCTCCGGGCTATAGGAGCCTACCCTCGTCGGGATGTCCGGCACGAGGCGCCCCGGCGACAGTTCGCCGGAGTCCAGCATGGCCGCGTAGAGGAAGGGCTTGAGTATGCTGCCCGAGCTCCTGGGGGCTGCCGCGCAGTCGACCCAGGGCGAGGCGGTGCCGGGGCCGGGCGGCGCGTTGCCTACGTAGGCCGCCGTGGAGCCGTCGGCGACGCGGAGCATGACGGCGGCGGCGTTACCTACGCCGTGCCTCCGTAGCCGGGCCGCGTGCCTGCCGACGATGGCGGCCGCCCTGGCCTGCAGGGCCGCGTCGAGGCTCGTCCGCGCGAGCCCCGGGCCGGCCTTGGCCAGGAGGTGGGGAGCCAGCGACGGCATGGGCCTGGGCTCCTCCGGCAGGGGCTCCGCCAGGGCCGCGGCCAGGTCGTCGGCGCCCAGGAGCCCATCGCCCGCGAGCCGCGCGAGGAGCGCGTCGCGCTTGCGCCCGAGCTCCTCGCGGGAGCGGCCGGGATGGACGAGGCCAGGGCTGTTCGGTAGCACGGCGAGCGTCGCGGCCTCGGCCCAGGTCAGGTCGGAGGGCGCTCGCCCGAACCAGCGGAGGCCCACGACGTTACCGCCGTAGGGCGCGCCCGCAGCGTAGCGCGCTACGATGCCAGCCTTGTCGGAACCGAGCTCCAGGCGCGCGGCCAGCCACAGCTCGACGAGCTTGGCCCGGAGGTCGCGCGGGCCCGCGGGACGCGACAGCCTGGCCGCCTGCATGGTGATGGTCGAGCCGCCCGAGACTATCCTTCCGGCCCGGGCGTTGGAGAGCGCGGCCCTGGCGAAGGCTATGGGGTCGAACCCCGCGTGGCCGAGGAAGCGCTCGTCCTCGTACGCGACGAGGGCGGCCGCGTAGCGCTCGGAGGGAGGCCCCGAGGCCGCCAGGCGCCATTGCCCGTCCGGCGCGGTCGAAGCGCCTAGGAGCTCTCCCCCGGACGCGTACAGGGCGCTCGACGACGGCGCTCCCCCGGCCCGCGGCCCGACGACCGGCGTGGCCAGGAAGGCCGCGGCGAAGGCCAGCGAGCCGACGAGCGCAGGGAGGACGTCGGGTCGCCCGGCCAGGGCGAGAGCCAGCCGCGCCCCTCGCCCCGCCCGTCGGGCGGCCCTCTCGGCGGCCCGAGCGGCGGCCCGAGCGGCGGCCCGCGCCGCTACCCTGGCCGCCGGCCCAAGGACGCCGCCTGAAGGCGCGCCCGGAGGCGCGCCCGGAGGCGCGCCCCGAGGCGAGCCCCGTCGAGTCCTCAAGGCCTGAAGCCGCGCCTGTTAGGAGACGCGTTCGGCCTGTCGCCGGGCTGGCCGAGCGACTTGCCCGGCCAGACGGCGAAGACCTCCGGCTTGTACATCGCCTCGGCGGTGACGGCCGGCAGGACGAAGGTCCCCTCGTAGGTCTTGTTGACGAAGAAGCGATAGCGCTTGGTCTCAGAGCGCTTGAGGCCGAAGTAGGTCATGACCCTATCGTCCCTCACGTCCTGGTAGTCGTAGGCGGAGAGCGAGTCCGAGCCCGAGTCGTCGGCGCGCCCGACCCGCAGGTTGGTTATCTCCCAACCCGAGGGGGCGCGGAAGGTCAGGGCCACGTCGGACAGGTCCTCCCCCGTGGTATTGCGCGCGCTTATCTCCACGATGAGGTCGCTGCCGAAAGGCTGGCGCTCCGGATCTACCGAGGAGCCGGAGGCGTCGAGGTAGCGCACGCCCAGGCTCAGGCCCTCCATGGTGAGCCGCTCGTTGCCCGGCAGGGGCGTTCCCGTGGCCACGACCCGCGCGTAGACCGCCTGGCCGCCTTCGTTACGTAACGATACGGAGAGAGCGCCGGAACCCGCCTTGAGCGGTACGCGGGCCACGGCCTTGTCAATCGAGGCGCGCCCGGAGTCGCCGGGGTACGAGTAATCCACCCTCGCCGAGCCGCTCGCCGCGTCCCGAAGGTACGGCAGCGACGCGATGAGGGCGTAGCTCAGGTCCTGGGTCGAGTAGCCGCGGCCGGAGGACAGGTCCTCGGCAATCTGCTTGAAGAGCGGCAGTCCCCTGGCCGAGTCGCCGAGCGCGTTGAAGGAGTCCAGCACTACGGCCCGGTCGCGGAGCACCGAGCCGTAGACGCGATCCATGCCCGGGTATCGAACCACGTTGGGGCTAGCCCCCGTGAGCAGCGTCCTGGCCCTGTCCTTGAGGCCGGCCAGGGCGTAGGCCGCGGCGACCTGGTGCAGCGCCGCCACGGGGTGCGGGCCGTATTCCATGAAGCGGTTGAGCCCGGCCACGTCGGCCTTGCCCGCCAGGGCCAGCACGTAGAGCCTATAGGCCTGCTCGGACTTGGCGTGGTCCGCCTGGGCGTTCCAGGCCGACGACTGGGCCTTGAGGTAGGCCAGCGCCGGGTCCAGGACCGCCGGCGGTACCGCGTAGCCCCTACGGCCGGCCATGACCAGGAAGTGCGTCGCGTAGGACGACAGCCAGGCGCTCTCCTCGTAGCCTCCCGGCCAGAAGGCGAAGCCGCCCGAGCCCGTCTGGAAGCTGGCCATCTTGTTGACTGCCGCCGCTACGTTATCGCGCGTCGCAGCCGCCTGCTCGGGCGAGAGGCTCGTGGCCTCCTCCAGGAAGAGCTGCGGGAAGGCCTTGCTCACCGTCTGCTCGCCGCAGCCGTGCGGGTAGCCTATGAGGTAGGCGAGCCTGCTCGACAGGTCTATGGGCGGCAGGAGCGACAGCTCGAGCCAGGCCTGGTTGGAGCCCTCTATGCCCGGTAGGACGGCCTCTATGGACCCCTTGGAGCGCGCCTCGACGAGGGTAGCGCTCACGGTGGTCACCGGCACGGCCGTGGACCGTACCTCGATATCGATCGCCTGGGAGGCGACCTTGCCGCCCGGTCCCCGGGCCGTAACCGCGAGCCTGGCGGGCCCTACCGCCTGCCCGACCTTGACGGAGAAGGACGAGGCCTGCTCGCCGTCCTCCGGGAAGACTACGGTCCGCTCCGCCTCGCCCTCGACGGATAGCCCGCCCGAGGCCTCGAGCGAAAGCCTCACCTCGGCGCCGCGCCCGAGGAAGCCGAAGACCGTCACCGGCAGGGTAAAGCTCTCGCCGGGGCCGAGCACGCGCGGCGCCGTCATGAAGGCCATGAGCTCGGATCGTACCGGCACCTCGGTCTCGGCCCGGCCGTAGGCGCCCTCGCGGGTACCGGCTACGACCATGAGCCGCACGGCGCCGACGTAGGGCCCCAGCTCCAGCTCGTGGCTGGCTACCTTGCCCGCCCCGAGCTCGAAGGGCCCGAGGTACTTCACGACGGGCGGGAAGCGGCTGACCTTGCGGCTGCCCCCGGCGTCGCCGAACTCCGAGCCGCCTATCGCTATGAGCGTCTGCAGCTTGCCCGAGTAGGCGCCGGCCACGTCCTTGTACATATCGAAGGACGAGAGGAGGCTCGCCTCCTTCTTGTAGAATTCATTCCAGGGATTGGGCGTCGAGTAGCGCGTTATGCCGAGGAGCCCCTCGTCCACCACGGCGAGGGTATAGGTCATGTGACGCTTGGAGGCCTCCGAGACGGTCACGGTTGCCTTCCTGAGGGGCTCGAGGAAGGCCGGCGCCCCGATGACCGGAGTCAGCCGGGTGGCCGGATCCTCGACCCTGACCGGCACGACGCCGTAGAGCCGTATTGGCAGGTCGTTGGCCGTCTGGAGGTGGGGCTGGACGAAGCTCGCGTGAACGTAGACGTTGGGGGCCATCTCGGGCCCGGCCTTGAATTCGTAGACGGTACTGCCGTCCTTGGCCTCGACCCATTCCTCCTTGAGCACGCGGCCCGCGCGCTCGACGGTTATGAAGGCCCTGCCCTCCTTGTTGGAGGGGAAGCTAACGCGCACGGTCTCCCCCACCGCGTAGCGTTCCTTCTCCGCGGCGAGCGACAGCATGGAGGCGGAGCCGCCTCCCTCTCCCCTGCCCTTGCCGGCCCAGCCCGGCCAGTCCATGTAGAAGACGGTACCGGCGGAGTGCCCGCCCGAGGCGTCGGTCACGCGTATGAGGTAGCGCCCCCACTCGGGGTACTTGATATTGAGTTTCCAGGAGCCGCGCCCGCCCCGGAGGTCGACGGTGTCGCGCTGCACGCGCCTCCTATAGATATCGGAGGCGTGGGAGGCCAGGCTCTCCTCGCCCTTCTCCCACCACCAGCGCCACTCCAGCTTGTAGACGGAGACCTCGACGCGGCCGTCGCCCGCGGGCTTGCCGTCCCGCCCCACGAGGAGGAGCTCCACCGGGTGATCCTTGTCGGTAAGGAGCATGCCGCGGGACGCGTCGCCCGAGGGCAGCTTGACGCCGACGTAGCGCTCGAAGGGATGGTAATCCACCGAGAACTGCTCGCTCGAGAAGAGGCCCGAGCGCTCGAAGGCGCGAGACAGGAAGCTGGCCGTCATGGGGCCCGGCGCCGAGCTATCGGCGCGCAGGCTTACGGAGAAGCGCGCCTTGCCCGCGTCGTCCAGGAAGCCCTCGTACAGCATGGAGCGTCCCGAGGGCTCGACGCCGAGCGGGTCGATGAAGGTATAGCCGGGGAAGTCGCCCGGGGCCTTGCCCGAGGCCGACAGCGTCATCGATACGTCCGCCTTGAGGCCGGGCGCGGGAGCGCCGTGGAGCCAGGCGGCGGATAGGCCCAGGGAGCGCGTATCCTTGGAGACATAGGTCTCGGAGCCGAAGTCCAGGGCCAGCTTGAGCCGGTTGGGCATGACGGTCTCGACCTTGACGACCTTGGTAAAGGACTTGCCGCCCACGCGGACGCGGGCCGTCCAGTTGCCGGTGGGCGCGCTCGGGTCGGTACCGGTCTTTATGTAGTAGAAGCCGCCCGTGCCCTCGGTATAGGTCGCCTGGCGGGTCACCTGGCCGAGCGGGTTCTCGAGCTCGAAGCGTACGGGGTGGTCCTTCGGCAGGGTCCCGAGCCTGTCGTACAGCACGAAGCAGAGGTGCATGTCGTCGCCGGGGCGCCAGACCCCGCGCTCGCCGTATATGAAGCCCTTGACGCCCGTCTCGGCCTGGTCGCCGCCGACGTCGAAGTGGCTCACGGCCAGGGCCTGGGACGGCGATAGCTTAAGGTAGCCCCGCTCGCGGCCCGTCCTGGCCCCGGCGGCCTCGGCCACGGCGAAGAAGGCCTCGCCCGAGCCGCCCGGGGCCGCGGCCTTGGGCGACAGGACGGCCAGTCCGTTCTTGTCGGCCGTCGCCGAGGCGAGCTCGCGCATGGAGTAGCCGTAGAGGGCGACGCGGGCGCCCGGCAGGGGCCGCGCGCTGCGGAGGTCGCTGGCCACGACGTGCCAGGCGCCGTCCTTGTCGAGCTTGGCCGATAGGGCCACGTCGGATACGAGCACGTTGCGCCTGGCCGTGCGGTCGCGGCCGTAACGCTGGATATAGAAGGCCGGGTGGGCCGGATCGTCGCGGTAG
>CAZNNA010000189.1:0-6710 GCA_964573825.1 uncultured Treponemataceae bacterium | reverse complement strand
GGTTTGTTGCTGAGGTCGAGGAGATCCTCTAGGGGGCGTTACCTCCTTTCCGTGCTATAGTCATTCGATGCGCGTAACGAAAAAGCTATCGACCCTCGTCGGCTCCGTGCTCTACGGCAACCATGCGGCCAGGCGCGGCGGCGCGATCGACTCGGCGGGAGGCGATATAACGCTATCGCGATGCACCGTGGCCGGTAATGCCTCGGGCGAGAAGGGCGCGGCAATCTTCCATAGGGGTAGGCTGTCGCTTTCCGGCTGCCTGTTCTCCGATAACGGTCCTGGAGAGCCCTATTACCTGGCTACGGGCAAGGGAGGCGAATACGGTCGCGGGGTCTTCGCCCTGAACGAGGGCAACTTCGACGACTCCGGCACCGTACCGCTGGCCGCGACGGGCGACGCGCGCTACGTCCGCTCCCGCGCCGAGGAGATCCTGAGGAACTACGGGGCGGGCGGCGGCCCGCTCGACGCGGAGGATAGATGAAGCGAATACCCGGAATCGCGCTGGCGGTCCTCGTGGCCGTACCGGCCTACGCCCTCGGTAGGCTCGTCCCTATTATCGGAGGGCCGGTGTTCGCCCTCGCCCTAGGCGTTGCGGCGGGGCTCGTTCCCCGGTCGGCGAACTTCGACGCGGGCCTACGCTTCTCGTCCAAGAAGGCGCTCCAGGCGGCCGTCATCCTGCTCGGCTTCGGTATGGATTTTCGGGAGGCCCTGAGGATAGGCGGCGGGTCGCTCGTCGTCATGGCCGTGACGATGAGCGCCGCCTTCCTCTCCGCGCTAGCCGTCTCTCGCTTGCTCGCCATCCGCGGCAAGGCCCCGGCCCTCATAGCGATAGGAACGGCGATCTGCGGGGCCTCGGCGATAGCGGCGGCGGCCCCCGCCATGGACGCGGACGACGAGGAGACGGCGTACGCCATATCGACGATATTCTTCTTTAACATCGCGGCCGTCCTCATCTTCCCGTCGGCGGGGCGCCTGCTCGGCCTGAGCGATTCGGGCTTCGGCGTGTGGGCGGGCACGGCCGTTAACGATACCTCGTCCGTCGTCGCGGCGGGCCTGGCCTTTAGCGACGCGGCCCTGGCGACGGCTACGGTGGTGAAGCTGACGCGGACGCTCCTCATCATCCCGATAGTGCTGATCCTGGGCGCGAGGACAGCCCGGCTACGCGCGCGCGCCGCCGTAGCCGGCGAGGCCGCGGGAGCCGCCGGCGCGGAGAAGGCCCCCGGTCGCTCCGCGTTCCCGTGGTTCGTGCTGGGCTTCGTGGCCGCGTCGATCCTCGGCAGCGTGGGCGCCGTCCCGCCGCCGGTCGCGAAGGCCCTGTCGACGGGGGGCAAGGCTTTGATCCTCGTCGCCATGGCCGCGATAGGGCTCGGCACGAGGCCGCGCGCGTTCGTGGCCAACGGTTGGAGGCCGCTAGCGCTCGGCCTCGCGTGCTGGGTCTCGGTGGCGGTCAGCTCGCTCCTGGCGCAGGCCGCGCTCGGGAGCTGGTAGCTCGCTCTCGGCCGCGGCGCCGTCGGCCTATCCCTACCAGTCGCCGTCGAGCGTAGCGGCGCTGATCAGGCCGAAGCCGTAACCGGTCTCGTACCAGGCGTACCAGCGGCCGTCGCGGTATAGCGCCGACGGGTTGTAGGGGCCGTCGGGCTGGCAGGCCGTCTCCGCGCGTCCGAACAGGGGATGGGAGCCTCGGCGCTCGAAGGCGCTCCCGTCCCTGGAGCTAGCTACGCCGATGCCGGGATTCCTCGCCTTAGCCCAGGTGTCCAGGAGGCTCTGGGAGGCGTAGAAGAGGTGCCAGGACCCGTTCGCCCGAAAGGCCGAGGCGACGCCCGCCCCGGTCCCGTCCCAGGCCAGCCAGTCGGAACGGGAAGGGTCCCGTTCCCCGAGTACCGGGTTGGCGGGGTCCTTGGTCCAGGACAGGCCGTCCGGAGAGGTCGCGTGCCCGGTACGAACGGACCAGGTCGCGTCGACGCCCGTATACCACATATGGAAGGTCCTCGAATCATCGTCGTAGCGGACGCTGGGGGACTCGACCCATAGCTCGTCCCAGGATCCCGGCGGACCCGGGGAGAGCACGGGAGCGGACGAGGCTCTCGGCCACGTGGCCAGGTCGCCGGAGCGAGCCAGGCCTATGGCGCCGCCGGGAGCGTAATTATCGCTATCGCCGAAGTAGAAGAGGAGCCACTCGCTTCCCGCGCGTTCGACGCACGGCGTGTCGAGGAACCAGCCGTCCCAGGCGCCGTCCGGGGCGGGCGCCAAGACGGTGCCGCGCTTTTCCCACGAGACGCCGTCGTCCGAGACGGCCAGGCCGACGCTTCCGCGGTTGCGCCTGGCTTCGGACGAGCCGGGGATCGCTCGCCCGCCTTGGGCATAGACCATCAGGAAACCCTCGCCGTGCCCTATGACGTCGGGCGAGCCGATGGCCGAGGCCTCCGCGTCGGAGCCGTCCTTGACCATGACGAGGGGGAAATCCTCTCCGTCGCCCGCGCCGAGCGCTGGGACGCAGGACCAGAAGGCTAGGGCCGCCAGGCACGCCAGGCAGGTAGAGGCTCGTTCCCGTGGGCGCGAACGCGCCCGGCTATCGAGTTCGCTCATAGGCAACCGTAGCATAAGCTAGCTCGCGCCTCTAGGTACCTCGCGCCGCGGCTACGGACCTCCGCCGTCGCTCTGCCTGGAATGAAATTTCATTGACAATTCATTAGGGGCGATCGATAATTTCCCGTCTTCCTCATGGTTACGCGGCGCGGGCCTTTAGGCTCGCGCTATCTCATGGTTATGGAGGCGCTACAATGAAGAAACTAGTTTTCGCGGCTACGCTCGCGATGCTCCTGGCCCTGCCCCTCTGGGCGCAGGCCCAGACTGTCTCGATCTGGGGCTGGAGGGCCCAGGACGTCGACGTCTGGAAGGCGGTCGAGAAGGCGCTCAACGCCAAGGGCGAGAAGATCACCATCAACTACGAGGTCTTCCCCCCCACCGAGTACGATTCCAAGTGCTTCGTGTCGCTCCAGGGCGGCGTCGGGCCCGATATCATGTATACCCGGCGACTTCCCGGCGCCCGGACCCAGGCGCTCATCGATAACGGCTACCTGGAGCCGCTTACGGGCGCCGTCGACCTGGCGAGCTTCGACCCGGTGTCCCTGAGCTTCATCCAGTCGGCCGGCAAGACCTGGGGCGTACCCTTCGCCAACCAGATCGTCGGTATCTTCTATAACAAGGCCATCTTCGACAAGCATGGCCTCAAGGAGCCCAAGACCTGGGACGAGCTCGTGAAGATAGCCGATACGCTCCAGAAGAAGGGCGTCACTCCCTTCTTCGTCAGCGGCAAGGAAGCCTGGACCCTGGCCATGCAGAACGCGATGATAGGCGTAAGCTATCCGGGCGACGCGTGGATAGGCCGGCTCGCCAAGGGCCAGGCCAAGTTCACCGATCCCGAGTACGTCTCCATGCTCAAGGACCTGAACGCGCTCAAGAAGTACTTCCAGAAGGACTTCATGGCCAATACCACCGCCGAGCAGGACGTGTTCTTCGGCATGGAGCAGGCCGCCATGGTCTTCTACGGAGTCTGGGGCAATACCAACTGGCTCAAGACCAACCCCGACCTCAAGTTCGATTACTTCCCGATACCGCCCAAGGACCCGAAGGTACCGGCCAAGGCCTATACCTACATGGACGGCGCCTACGGCCTCAACGCCAAGGCCAAGAACAAGGCCGCGGCCCTCAAGGTCCTGTCCTTCAGCGCCACCAAGGCCTACGGCGAGCTTTTCTCGTCCATCACCGGCGAGATCACCGCGGTCAAGGGCGTGACCATGCCCGCCTCCAAGCCTATCCTCGTCAAGTGCTACGGCATCATGAATTCGGCCGCGACCGAGAACCGCTACTGGGTCGGCTCGCCCTTCGACGCCGGCATGCCGAGCGTCTATAATCTCCTGCAGGAGAATATGCAGTCCATGTACCTGGATAAGATGACTCCCGAGGAGCTGGCCCAGAAGCTCCAGGACGGCATCTCCACCTGGTTCCCCGCTTTTAAGAAGTAACCTTACCATAGCAGCGCGCCGGGCACCCCCCCGGGGGCCCCCCATTTACCACCTAACCCCACCCACCCCCCCGCCCGGGGGCCCGCCGCCCCCGCCGCGGTTCCGGCGGCCGCGGGCCGCCCCGAGGGGGTACGCGTGCGCGCGAGATCGTATCTGTGGATGCTCCTTCCGGCCCTGGTACTGTATTCCGTGTTCGTCGCCTATCCCTTCGCGTCGAGCCTGGGGCTGAGCTTCTTCGAGTGGCCGGGAATAGGCCCCAAGACCTTCGTGGGGCTCGACAACTACCGAAACTTCCTGTCGGGGTTCATGGCCCCGGAGTTCTACCGGGCGCTCTGGCACAACATAGTCTTCTTCTTCTGGTCCCTGCTCCTGTCCGTGGTGCCGGGGCTCTTCTTCGCCTTCCTCCTGGCCGCGGGGCTCAAGGGGACGAAGCTGCTCAAGATCATCTACTTCTTCCCCAATACGCTCGCGATAGTCGTCGTGGGCTTCCTCTGGGGGCTGCTCCTCAACCCGCAGTGGGGACTCGTCAACCAGCTCTTCAAGGCGGTGGGCCTGGGCTTCCTGGCCAAGCCCTGGCTCGGGGACACGGAACTGGCCCTGCCGACCATCATCGTCATCACCGCCTGGCGAGGGCTCGGGTTCTACATCCTGGTGTACCTGGCGGCCATCGTCGGCGTCGACCGGGAGATGACCGAGGCCGCGCGGATAGACGGGGCCAGCGAGTTCCAGATAGCCGTGCGCATCGTCCTCCCGCACCTGGCTCCGGTCATAGCCACGACGTCGATGCTCAAGTTCATCTGGACCTTCAACATCTTCGACATAGTCTACGCCATGGAGGGTAGCCAGGGCGGGCCGGCCGGCTCCACCGACGTGCTCGGGACGCTGTTCTACCGCATAGCCTTCGGCGGCCTCGGCTCCAGCCAGGTTGGCATGGGCCTGGGAGCCACGGTGGTGACGCTGATCTTCCTGCTCGTGCTCCCGGTGTCCATCTTCTATATCTTCTTCGTCGAGCGGCGGATCGAGAGGGGCGACTGATGTTCAAGCTGACGCGTATCCAGAAGGCCATAGCCTGGTTCTTCCTGGCGGCCCTCGCCTTCGTCAACCTCTACCCGATAGGCATCATGCTGCTCTCCAGCCTCAAGACGACCCGCGAGATCTTCATGAAGCCCTTCGCCCTTCCGGCCGCCTGGCGCTGGCAGAACTACGCCTCGGCCTGGGAACGGGCCAACTTCGCCGGGTACTTCAAGAATAGCATCGTGGTCACGGCGGCCTCGATCATAGCCATCATCGTGGTCTCCTCGATGGCCGCCTACGTCATAGCCCGCTTCGAGTTCAAGGGGCGCCGGGCGGTCTACCTCTTCCTGATATCGGGACTCGCGGTGCCGGCGCGCCTGGCCATCATCCCCATCTTCCTCATCATGCGCACGCTCAGGCTGCTCGACAGCCTCACGGGCCTCGTGGTGGTCTATACCGCGAGCGGCATAGCCTTCTCGATGTTCCTGCTCGTCAACTTCTTCAAGAAGCTCCCGAAGGATATCGAGGACTCCGCCCGCATCGACGGCGCGGGCCCCTTCAGGATCTACTGGCAGATCGACCTGCCCCTCCTCAAGCCGGCCCTGGTCACCGTGGCCATGTTCAACTTCATCGACGTCTGGAACGACTTCTTCTTCCCGCTCATACTCTTGAGTTCCAAGGCCAAGAAGACCATACCGCTCGGGCTCCAGGCCTTCTTCGGCGAGTACACCATCGAGTGGGACGTGCTCTTCGCGGCGCTCGGGATATCGTTCCTGCCCGTGCTGGCCGTGTTCCTGCTCCTGTCGCGGCAGTTCATAGCCGGGCTGACCGAGGGCGCGCTCAAGTAGGCCGCCCCTCGGGCGCTTGACCCTATCGGCGTCTCTATGCGAAGATACGCCATGACACGAGAAGACTTACTGGCGACCGCGGGCCTGGCGCGTCTCGGCATGACCGACGACGAGGCCGCCGCGGCGCTTCCGGCGTTCGAGCGCATGCTCGGATACTTCGCCGCCCTAGAGGCGGCGGATCAGGACGAGGACGCCTTCGGCGCCCGCGTCGCCGACCTCGAGCCCGCGAGCCTGGCCGTTAAGGCCGCCGCCCGGCTCCGCTCCGATGTAATCGAAAATTTTAATAACGCCGCTAATAACCGCCTCAATCCCGACGACCTCAATAATCTCGCCGCCGAGCTCATGCATCGGGCCCCGGAGAGCGAGAACGGTTTCTTCGTCCTTCCCAACGTTCTGTAATCGCCCTTCGGAGGATACCGGCATGACTCGAACCGTCCCCATGGACGGCTTCTCGGCGTACCTACGCGCCTGGGAAGCCAGGATAGGATCATTCCTCGAGCTAGACGAGGCCGCCCTCGAGGCCGCGACGGCGGCGAGCGGCGCGATGACTGGCGCGGCGACAGGCTCGGCGGGCGGCGATGGCGAGAGCGGGCGATCGCCGATCGCAGGCTTGCCCTTCGCCGTCAAGGATAACATCGCCGCGGCGGGCCTGCGCCTGTCCTGCGGCTCGCGACTGCTCGAGGGCTTAAGCTCGCCCTACGACGCGACCTGCGTGGCTCGGCTCCGCGCGGCCGGTGCCCTGCCCCTGGGCAAGACCAACATGGACGAGTTCGGCATGGGCTCGTCCACCGACGCCTCGGCCTACGGACGTACCGACAACCCC
>CAZNNA010000188.1:5157-6802 GCA_964573825.1 uncultured Treponemataceae bacterium | reverse complement strand
GGCGCCATAGCCGCCCAGTCGGAGCATCTCCTGGAGGCCAACGAGGTCATTTCGAGCATCGCTAGCCAGACGAACCTCCTAGCCATGAACGCGGCCATAGAGGCGGCCCACGCCGGCGAGGCCGGCAAGGGCTTCTCGGTGGTAGCCGACGAGATACGGCGCCTGGCGGAGACCTCGTCCGAGCAGTCGCGCTCGATCGGGGCCGAACTGGCGAGCATCAAGGCGACGATAGGCGAGGTCGTCCTCGCCTCGGCCGAGTCGGAGGAATCCTTCAGCCAGGTCTCCGCGAGCATCGAGGAGACCGATCAGCTCGTGCGCCAGGTGGACCAGGCCATGTCAGAGCAGCGAGAGGGCTCGCGCCAGATACTCGAGGCCCTGCGCGACATGAACGCCGCGGCCGAGGCGGTACAGGCCAAGGCCAAGGCCATGATAGAGGACGCGGGCCGCGCGCGCGACGGCATGGCCAGCCTCCTCGAGACGACGGTGACCATAC
Source organism: uncultured Treponemataceae bacterium (assembly GCA_964573825.1). GTDB lineage: Bacteria > Spirochaetota > Spirochaetia > Treponematales > UBA12059 > SZUA-370. The sequence goes on along the minus strand of CAZNNA010000188.1, from coordinate 6,309 downwards.
GCGGCAGCATGGACGAGATGGGAGCCGGGGCCCAGGAGATCAACAAGGCCGCCCAGGCCGTATCGAGCCAGGCCGAGGAGACCCGCGCGAGCATACGCGTCATGGAGGAGGTCATCGGTCGCTTCGTCGTCTAGGCCTAGGGCCCGGAGGGGCCGGGCGTCGCCTCGCTGCCCGTTGGCGGGCGATTATCGCGGCTAGCCCCGCCGCTCCCGCGAGCGCCATGCCGGCTATCGGAAGGCCGAGTCGCGGGAACCACGAGACTGGCGGCGCGATGGCGTCGAGCGCGAAGACGAAGGCGAGCGTAGCCGCGGCGAAGGCCGCGAACGCGAGCCTCGGTCGGCGCTTCCGCTGCGCTAAGGCGAACAGGGCCGAGGAGAGGTAAGCGAGGGCGGAGACCGGATACGGCGACCATGTAATCCTCTGGTCGCCAAGGTAATCGGCCGCCAGGGCTAGTGCGCCGGCTATCGCCGAGCAGACCCCGTAGAGTTCCCAGGCGCGCTTGCGGGAGAGGTCATCCCATTGGCTCTCGAGCGCCTCGGGCCTATCGTCGCTCGGGTGCGATTGCCGATTCCCGGCTTGGGCGCCTATATTGCTCTCCACGCGTATAGGTATCCCTAGGCGGACGAGGCGCGAGAAGAAGAGCCTCTCGAGCGCGGGCTCGGCCGCGAGCGACCCGAAGCTCAAGGACAGGGTATCCTGCCAGCTTATCATGTTGACGTTGCTCCGGCACAGCCTCCGGGGCCCCGGTATGAAGTCGAAGCGGAGTATCCTATCTCCGAGCCGGTCTGGTAGCTTGACCGCGCCCAGGTTGGAGACGCTGCCGCTTATTGTCGATTCGGTAAGGAATCGGTGTACGAGAGAGGCCGCGAGGATCTTGAGCGGCAAAGGAAGGATCCTGACGAGCGGGTGACGTTCCCCGCCGACGTTGCGGGATATGTGCCTGGAGAGGCTCTCGGCGTTGGCTCCCTTATTCATGGCGTTGCGCGTGCGGGCTATGAGGTCATCCAAGTCATACGGTCCAAGCCTGGCGTCGACCGTGACGAGGGCGAGGAGCACGAAATTCCTCATGGTCTTACTCGGAAAGAGCCGCCGGAGGTTTACGGGAACCTCCACGGAGAGTATGGGGCGAGCCGCCTTTCTCTGGCGGGCGAG
>CAZNNA010000188.1:0-5147 GCA_964573825.1 uncultured Treponemataceae bacterium | reverse complement strand
CGCCTCCGTCGGGGAGGTAGGGATTGGTAGAGCTCCTGCAGGCTCGCGAGGTAGACGGCCGCCATTAGCTCGGTCAACGTCGCCTGGCGGGCCTTGGCTGCGGCCAGGGCGACGGAGAGCGGCGCGATTCCCGTCGTTACCCGGTAGAGGCCGGGAGCGAGGCGCGCCATCCGCGGCTTGAAGGCCGGGCTGGCGCGCCCGGGGCGCGGTAGCCCGGGGCGGTAGTAGCGCCTATAGGCATCCTCGCATTCCTCCGGATCCCGATCGCTAGCGACGGCGGGTATATCGTCCCCGGCGCCAACGTCTAGGCCGAGGCGGCGATGGTACTCGACGAGCAGGGTGCGGAGGTACGTCAGGGCGCCCCAGCCGTCGGTCAGGACATGGCAGAATTCTACCGCTATCCGCGAGCGGAATACCCTTACCCGGAAAAGGAATCGTCCCGCCCGCCGCGCGCTCATATTGAGGCATGGGTACCTGGAATCCTGCGCTGGAACCGGAGTCCTGTCCCGTATAGGCTCTAGGTAGTACCAGAAGAGACCCCGCCTGAGCTCCACGTTGAAGTAATCGAAGCGCCTCGACAACGCATCCATAGCATCAGCGAGGGCCGGCAGGTAGACGTCGTCGCCGAGGGTGGCGGAGATTCGGAAGGCGATGCCCGAGACGGCTCCGCTCAGGGGGGGCATGAAGCTGGCCGCATTATCGAGGGTGAACCAGCGATCATCCTCGAAGGCCCGTAGCGTCGATGAGAGCAAGGGCTTGGCTCGGCGTGCGCGACCGATACTACGCATCGTTAGCGATAGTATAGCGTTCCCTGGCCTGCACGTCGAAAAAAAAAGACCGCCCGGATGATAGTCCCGGGCGGCCGCGCGAGCCTCTGTCGCTGCCGAGGCCTACTTCAAGATCGTAGCGTTCTTGAAGTCCTCGGGATTGGACACGATGGGATTGAAATCCTTGACCTTGGCGTTGATGAAGCAGTAGGTCATGGGCGAGGCGAAGAATAGGTTGGCCGCGTCCTCGTAGAGTATCTCCTGGGCCTTGTCGTAGAGCGCGCGGCGCTTGGCCTGGTCGAGCGTGACCTTGGCTTCCTCCACGAGCTTGTCGAAGTCCGGGTTGGCGTAGCCCCAGACGTTGGCGCTACCCTTGGAATGGAAGAAGAAGTAGAGGGAGCGGTCGGGGTCGATGCCGGCGCCGTTCTTGCCGGCCATGACCTGGTGGCCCTTCTTCTTCCACGCGTCGACGTACTGGCCTATCTCCATCTGCTTGAGCGTAACCCTGATGCCGACCTGGCCGAGCTGCTGCTGGAGCACCTGGGCCACGGCCACGACGTCCGGGTAGGTGCTCGGCACCGTCATCTCGACGTCGAGGCCGGAGGCGAAGCCGGCCTCGGCCAGGAGGGCCTTGGCCTTGGACTGGTTCTTGCGGAACCAGGGGTTCTTGGAGACGTCAATGGCCCAGTCCTTGAGCGTGGGGGAGACGGCTCCGGCCAGGACGCCCTCGCCCTTCAGGGCCTTGCGGATGAGGTCGTTCCTATCGACGGCCAGGGAGAAGGCCTGGCGCACGCGGACGTCGTCGAAGGGCTTCTGGGTGAAATTGAAGCCGAGGTAGTAATAGTCGCGGGTCTGGTACGACTTGACGACGATGTTCTTGTTCTTGGCAACGAGGGCGACGTTCTGGGCCGAGAGGGTCGTGTAGTGGATGGACCCGGTCCTGAGGGCGGCGAGCCTCGCTGACTCGTCCGGGATGATCATGTAGGTGACGCCGTCGAGCCTGGGCAGTCCCTTCATCCAGTACTTGTCGTGCTTGACGAGCCTGACCTGGTTGTCCGGGATCCACTCGGCGAGCTTGAAGGGGCCGGTACCGGAGGCTACGTTGGCCAGGCTGCCACCGTTGGCGTCGAGGACGTCCTTGGGGATGATCGCCGTGTAGATGCTCGTGAAGTTGGAGAGGAAGGGCGCCATGGGCTCGGTCAGCTTGAACTCCACGCGGTAGTCGTCCAGTACGCGAACGCCGCTCACGAGCTTGAAGTTGGAGCGCGCGGTACAGCCGGCGGCCGGATCCAGGATGCGGTCGAAGGTATCCTTGACGTCCTGGGCCTTCATCTCCCGGCCGTGGTGGAAGTAGACGCCCTTGCGGAGCGTGAACACGTAGGTGGTGGCGTCGGGATTGGCCCAGGACTCGGCCAGCTTGCCGACGAGCTTGCCCGTCTCGTCCATGTCCACCAGGGTCTCGTAGAGACGGTTCGTGATGCGCACCGACGAGTACGCCGTGCTCTTGTGCGGGTCTATGCCCGCGGGGTTGGCGTCGGCGCCGACGAGCAGTATCTGCTTGTCGGCGAGCTTCTGCGCGAACGCGGCGCCGAAGGCCGCGGCCAGGAGCAGCGCGAGGGCTAGGTTCCTCTTCATCGAATCCTCCTTAGGATCAGGGCTCGGGTAGCTAGGGGCGGCGCCTCTACGGGCGCCGGGGCTTCATGCACGGCGGGGCGGCGGCGTAGAGGTGGCACGCGACGCGCCTCCCCTGCCGGGGCTCCGATAAGGCCGGGACGGTCGTCCGGCAGATATCCATGGCCTTGGGGCAGCGCGGATGGAAGACGCAGCCCCCGGGCGGCGAGGCGGGGTTCGGTACGTCGCCCGGAAGCAGTATCCGAGCCCGCCGCCGGCCCGGGTCTATCGAGGGGACCGCGGACAGGAGGGCCTCCGCGTAGGGGTGGAGCGGTTCCTCGAAGAGCGCCTCCGTGGGCGATGCCTCCGCGAGCCTTCCTAGGTACATGACGCCCACCGCGTCGGATATGCGCCGCACCACGTTGAGGTCGTGCGATATGAAGACGTAGGTCAGGCCGAGCTCCTCGCGGAGCCCTATGAGCAGGTTGATGATCTGCGACTGTATGGAGACGTCCAGGGCGCTCACCGGCTCGTCGGCTATCACGAGGTCCGGCGAGCACATGAGGGCCCGCGCTATGGCCACGCGCTGGCGCTGGCCGCCCGAGAACTGGTGGGGGTAGCGCCTGGCGTACTCAGGGGCCAGGCCGACCTTGCCGAGCATGGCCTCCACCCGGCCTTGCGCCTCGGCGCCCTTGGCCAGGCCGTGCACCACGAGCGGCTCCGCCAGCAGCTCTCCCACGCGCATGCGCGGGTTGAGCGAGGCGAAGGGATTCTGGAAGACCATCTGCATGCGCCTGCGCGCCCGGCGTAGCGCCTCGCCGGAGAGCGAGGACAGGTCCGTGCCGTCGAGCGTCACCGAGCCCGAGGTGGGCTCGTGGAGCCGGAGTATGGTACGGCCTGCCGTCGTCTTGCCGCAGCCGGACTCGCCCACGATGGCGAAGGTCTTGCCCTTGTCAACCGAGAAGGATAGGTCCTCCACGACGCGTATGGCGCCGGTCACCCGGTTGAGGACGCCGGAGCGCACGGGGAAATGCTTACAGAGGCCCGAGACCTCGAGGAACGCGCTCATGCCTCGCCTCCATGGAGCCAGCAGCGGACCGTTCGCCCCTCTCCGAGGTCGACGGTCGGCGGGACCGCCTCCGCGCAACGCGGCAGGGCCTTGTGGCAGCGCTCCCTGAAGCGGCAGCCCGGCCCGAAGGCCCCGGCCGAGGGAACGGAGCCGGGTATGGAGTAGAGGCGGCCGCCGCGGTCGCCTATGGAGGCTACGGATCGCCTGAGCCCGTCGGTATAGGGGTGCAGGGGATCGGAGAAGACGCGGTCGACGGGCGCGGACTCGACGAGGTGGCCCCCGTAGAAGACGGCGACCCTGTCGCAGGTTTCGGCGACGACGCCGAGGTCGTGGGTGATCATCATCATGGACATGGCGTTCTCCCGGACGAGGCCGTTCATCAGGTCGAGTATCTGGGCCTGTATGGTCACGTCCAGGGCCGTGGTAGGCTCGTCGGCTATGAGGAGCGCGGGCTCGTTGATCATGGCCGTGGCTATGACGACGCGCTGCAGCATGCCGCCCGATAGCCTGTGGGGATACTCCCTGGCGATGCGTCGGGGCTCGGGAATGCCCACCTTGCCCAGGATGGCGACCGCGCGCTCCAGCGCCTCGGCCTTGGAGAGCGAGGCGTGGAACTCGAGCGCCTCGGCTATCTGGTCGCCGATGGTGAAGAGGGGATCGAGCGCCGACATTGGCTCCTGGAAGATCATGCCGATGTCCTTGCCGCGGAGGCGGCGCATCCTCGCGGGGGCGGCCCCCACGAGCTCCTCGCCGGCCAGTCGAATGGACCCGGCGGTCACCGATAGGGGCGGGCTGGCCAGGAGCCCGGCGACCGCGTAGGCCGTGACGCTCTTGCCGCAGCCCGACTCCCCCACGATGCCGAAGACCTCGCCCTTGCCGACGTCGAAGGAGACGTCCTCGACGATGACCGACGAGGCCTTCCGCGTCTGGAGCCCGATAGCCAGGCCTCGCACCGAAAGTAAGGTTTCCATGGTCGCGGCTCCGTTCATTCCACGCTCTTGAGCTTGGGGTCGAGTATGTCCCTGACGGCGTCGCCGAGCAGGTTGAACGATAGGATGGCCAGCACGATGGCGACGGTGGGCGCCACGGCCGTCCATGGCGCCAGCTCCATGACGCGCCGGCTCTCCGACAGCATCGAGCCCCAGGACGGGTTGGGAGGCTGTATGCCCAGTCCCAGGAAGGATAGCGACGCCTCAACGAGTATGGCGCTCGAGAGGGATAGCGTTACCTGCACGATGAAGGGCGCCATCACGTTCGGGAGGACGTGCCGCCATATGACGCGCCCGTCGCGAACGCCTATGGACCGTACGCTCGCTATGTACTCCTGGGCCTTGACCGAGAGCACCTCGGCTCGTACGGTCCGCGTGAAGACCGGTATGCGGACTATGCCTATGGCTATGATGGTGTTGCCCAGGTCGGGGCCGAGCACGGCGACTATGGCCAGCGCGAGGAGTATCGACGGGAAGGCGAAGAGCACGTCCATGAGCCGCATGATGATATTATCGACCGCGCCGCCGTAGTAGCCGGCCAGGAGCCCGAGCGCGAGGCCCCCGACGGCGCCTATGCCCGTGGCCACGAGGCCGACGTAGATGGAGACCCTGGCGCCGTAGAGGAGCCGCGACAGGACGTCGCGGCCGAACTCGTCCGTGCCCAACGGATAGGCTCCCCCGGGGGCGGCTAGCAGTTCCTCGCCCATCTCG
>CAZNNA010000187.1:5799-6818 GCA_964573825.1 uncultured Treponemataceae bacterium | reverse complement strand
CCCAGGGTGCTGAAGGGCCAGAGCCAGCTAGAGAACCAGGTATCGAGGACGTCGTCGTCCTGGGTAAGCTCGGTCGACTTGCAGAAGGGGCACTCGAGCGGGTCCTCGCGGGCGACGACGGTCTTGCCGCAGTGGGCGCAGTGCCAGGCGGGGATGCGGTGACCCCACCAGAGCTGGCGGCTGATGCACCAATCGCGAATGTTGGTGAGCCAGTTCTCGTAGGTATTCTCCCAGCGCTTGGGGTAGAAGCGCACGTCGCCCGCCCGCCAGGCGGCCAGGGCCTTGTCGGCGAGCGGCTTCATCTTGACGAACCACTGCTTGGACAGGAAGGGCTCGACCACGGTACGGCAGCGGTAGCAGTGCCCCACCGCGTGGGTTATCGCTTCCTTCTTTATGAAGAGCCCCGCGGCCTCGAGGTCCTCGACGACGAGGGGACGGGCGGCCTCGGCCTTGAGCCCCCGGTACCGGGCGGGGACGCCGTCGTTGAGCGTGCCGTCGGGATTGAGGATGTTTATCATGGGCAGGCCGTGCCTGCGCCCGACCTCGAAGTCGTTGGGATCGTGGGCCGGGGTTATCTTGACGAGGCCCGTGCCGAACTCGCGCTCGACGTAGGCGTCCGCCACGAGGGGTATGGTCCGGTCGGTCAGGGGTAGCCTGACCCGGACGCCGGCGAGGGCCTTGTAGCGCTCGTCGTCCGGATGGTAGGCGACGGCCGTATCGCCGAGCAGCGTCTCGGGCCGGGTCGTAGCTATCTCTATGTAGCGAGGGGCGCCGGCGGGCGGGTCGACGAGCTCGTAGCGTATATGGTACATGCCGCCGGCCTCGTCGTCGTGCTCGACCTCGTCGTCCGACAGGGCCGTGCCGCAGGAGGGGCACCAGTTTACGAGGTACTCGCCCTTGTAGACGAGCTTACGCTCGTAGAGCGTCACGAAGACGTCGCGCACCGCCTTGGAAAGCCCCTCGTCGAGGGTGAAGCGCTCGCGGCTCCAGTCGCAGGAGGAGCCTATCTTCTCGAGCTG
>CAZNNA010000187.1:0-5789 GCA_964573825.1 uncultured Treponemataceae bacterium | reverse complement strand
TCCAGGTCTCCTCGACGAATTTCTCTCGGCCGAGCTCGCGGCGATCGATGCCCTTGGCCCGCAGCTTCTTCTCCACGACGTGCTGAGTGGCTATGCCGGCGTGGTCGGTGCCCGGCAGCCAGAGCGTCGGCTCGCCGCGCATACGGTGGAAGCGCATGAGGATATCGGGCATGGAATTGTTGAGGCCGTGGCCCATGTGGAGGACGCCGGTGACGTTGGGCGGAGGCATTACCATGACGAAGGGCCGCTTCCCGTTCGGGGCGACCGGCTGGAAGAGCCCCTCCGCGAGCCAGGCCGCGTAGACGCGGTCCTCAAATTCCTTCGGGTCGTAGGCCTTGGCCAGTTCGACGGCTTTCATGCGTTTGTCCTCCGGTGATGCGAGCATCGATAACCATACCAAAAACCCTATGGTCATGCAAAGGGCTCGGCCCTGGCGAAGGGTTCCATATTCGCCGATAGTAGGTGGTATGGATCACGACGACTCGCCGGCCCTCCTCGCCTGGGACATAGCGCTCGCCATACTCGCCATCGCCTGCGGCATAGTATTTCCCCTCTACGCCGTCTACCCGGACCTCGCCGGCTTCGTACCGGCGCTGTCGCTCGCCTCGTCCCTGGCCTTCCTCGCCGACGGCATCCGGTCGGTCGCGCGCATAGGCGCAGATCGCCGCCGGGCCAAGGGCTCGGGAGACCACGGCATCGTACGGGCGAGGCGCCCGAGGCTCGTGAACGCTGTCACGGCCTTCGCCGCGGCGGTACCCGGCCCCTTCCTGGCCTCTCGGCTAGCCTTCGGGCCGGTCCTATCCACGGCGGCCGCCCTCGGCCTCTGCCTCATGCCGCTCGCTAGGCTCGTCTCGGTAAACTCGACCGTTCGGCGGATTGGCGACAGGCGTATCAACCCGGCCATACTCAGGCTCTCCCTCCTCGTCTTCTGGATACTCCTCGCCGCCCACGTGATCGCCTGCCTCTGGATCATCGTCTCCGGCAACCCTGGCGGGCTCGCGCCCCTGGATCGCTACGTCAGGTCCTTCTACTGGACCGTGACCACGATAACGACCATCGGCTACGGCGACATAGTCCCCGTCGGCACGGGCCAGACGGTCTTCGTCATAGCCGTCGAGATCATGGGCGCCGCCATGTACGGCCTCGTCATCGGTAGCATAGCCGGACTCATAGCCAACATAGACGTGGCCAAGCGCCAGTACCGCGAGCGGCTCGAGCGCATCAACGCCTTCCTTCGCTACCGCGACGTGCCCCAGGAGCTCCTGCGCAAGGTCGACGCCTACTACGCCTACCTCTGGGAGACCCGCAAGGGCTATAACGAGCTCGAGTTCATCCACGACCTCCCGAGCGCGCTCAAGGAATCGGTGGCTCTCTTCCTGAACCGCGACCTCATCGCCCGGGTACCGCTCTTCGAGAAGGCGAGCCCCACGCTCATCCGCGACATCATCCTCAAGCTCGAGCCGGTGGTCTTCACGCCGGGGGACTACGTCGTCCGCGCCGGCGAGATAGGCCGCGACATGTTCTTCATAAGCCGAGGCTCGGTGAGCGTCGTCTCGGAGGACGAGTCCATCGCCTACGCGACCCTCTCGAGCGGGCAGTTCTTCGGGGAGATATCACTCCTCCTCTCGGTCCCGAGGACGGCCACCATCAAGGCCGACGGCTTCTGCGACCTCTATCGCCTGGAGAAGGATCAGTTCGACCTGGCCATATCGAGGTATCCGGCCTTCAAGGAATCCATACGCGTCCTCGCCGCCAGGCGCCGGGAAGAAGTGGAAGCCAAGGCCAAGAGCGGCCGAGCGTGATATACTAGCCCGCCTTAGGCACGTAATAAGGAGGACGAATCATGATTGCCCTAGATACCTACGCCAGGCTCCTCGTCAGGGTCGGCGTCAACCTGCAGCGAGGGCAGACCCTCGTCATAGCCTCGCCCATCGACTGCGCGGACTTCGCCCGCGTGGCCCAGGTGGAAGCCTACAAGGCCGGGGCCCGCGAGGTAGTCATGCGCTGGACCGACGAGCGCTCCGATAAGATTACCTACGACATGGCCGACGACTCCGTCTTCGACCGGTACCCCGAATGGGGCAAGGCCTTCTTCAACGGCTACTCCGACGAGGGCGCCGCCTTCCTGCACATCTCGGCCTCCGACCCCGAGCTCATGAAGGACGTAGACCCTAAGCGCATAGCCCGGCTATCCAAGGCCCGCAGCCGCGCCCTGGAGCACTACCGCGAGCGGCAGATGAGCAACAAGCACGTCTGGTGCGTCGCCTCGGTACCCACCCCGGCCTGGGCCAGGAAGGTCTTCCCCGGGAAGCCCGAGGCGGAGGCCGTAGCGGCGCTCTGGGAGGCCATCCTCAAGGCCGTCCGAGCCGACCGGCCGGACCCGGTAGCCGCCTGGAGGGCGCACGGCGAGGCCCTCAAGCGCCGGATAGCGATCCTCTCGAAGGCTCGCTTCACGTCGCTCCGCTACAGGAGCGGCATAGGCACCGACCTCACGATAGCCCTGCCCGACCGCCACGTCTGGTTCGGCGGCGGCGAGGAGTGCCCGGCCGGCTACGAGGTGATAGCCAACATGCCTACCGAGGAGATTTTCACCATGCCGCACCTGGCCGGCGCCGACGGTAAGATAGTCGCCTCCCTGCCGCTTAACCACAACGGCAACCTGGTGAGCGGCTTCTGGTTCCGGTTCAAGGACGGCCTCGTCGTCGACTACGGCGCCGAGGAAGGGCTCGGCACGCTCAAGGAGCTCCTGGAGACCGACGAGGGCGCCAAGCGGCTCGGCGAGGTCGCCCTCGTCCCCTTCGACTCGCCCATATCCAACCAGGGCATACTCTTCTACAACACCCTCTTCGACGAGAACGCCTCCTGCCACTTCGCCCTCGGGAAGGCCTACCCGACCTGCGTCGAGGGCGGCGCGGACATGGGCAAGGAGGCCCTGGAGGCGGCGGGCGCCAACGACTCGCTCATCCACGTGGACTTCATGATCGGCACCGAGGACCTGGAGATCACGGGAACAAAGGCCGACGGCAGCGAGATGGCCGTGTTCAGGGGCGGTAACTTCGCCTTCTAGGCAGCTTCGCCTTCTAGGATTGCCGCCGCGAGAGGAGCGGGCTATACTAGTATCAGTGCCGATCGAAGGTCGGACAGCGACATAGGTTCCGTAGGAGGATCCAATGGCAGAGAAAAGCAAACAAGCAAAAGAGCCCAAGAAGAAGCCCCAGAAGACGCTCTTGGAGAAGCGCAAGGAAAAGCGCGAGAAGGCCGCTGGCAAGCACGAGGAATAGAGCGCTAGGCGCGCGACGGGGCCTAGGCCCCAATCGAAGGGAGCCCGGGGGCGATTCGCCATGAATCGGCCTCCGGGCTTTTCTTTAGGGGTAGGGACCGGCGCCGAGCCTCAGGACCTCGGCCTCTCCGTAGCGCAGGTCGAGGACGGTACCGAGGAGGCGCTCGTTGCTCTCTCCAGGATCCAGGATGAGGTCGACGCCGGGTAGGTCCTCGAGTTCCCAGCCCCCCGAGAAGAGGTCCTCCTCCGGATACTCGGGCTCGGCCGGCTCGCCCGAGCCGCGCTCGAGCATGGATCGCTTAGCCGTGAGCGACAGCACCGCGTTACCGAGCGCGTCGATGATGTCGACGGGCACCCGATGGGCCGGTATCCTGACGCCTATCTCGGCGCGCTTGAGGCCGAAGTCCTTGGCTACCTTATTAGTGCTCGGGAGGACGAAAACGTAGGGGCCGGGCGCCAGGCGCTTGAGCACCCGGAAGGCTGCGCTCGACAGGTCGCAGAGCTCGGAGGCCTGCGATATGGACGAGCACATCACCGTGAGAGGCCTCGCCCGTTCCTTGGCGACCAGGCGCTTGAGCCTGGCCACGCCGTCCCTGGAGGCTATCGAGCAGAGGATGCTCCAGCTCGTGTCGGTCGGCGAGACGACGAGGCCGCCCTCCCTGAGCAGGGAGGCTGCCTTACGCACGAGGCGGGCGTCTGGATTCTCGGCGACTACGTATTCAAGCACGACGGGCTCCGGCGCGCCGCCTCGGGCGCGCCGAGCCGATCATAACGCCAAGCGGCCCGCTAGCGCAACGCCACGAGCTCGCGTAGCTCGCCGTCGGAGAGTGCGCCAAGCCACGACTCCCCCGCCCTGACCGTCAAGGCCGACAGCTCGCGCTTCGAGGCTATCATGGCGTCGATGCGCTCCTCGATGGTGTCCCGGGTGATGAGGCGATGGACGAAGACGTCGCGGCTCTGGCCTATGCGATAGGCCCGATCGGTAGCCTGGTTCTCCACGGCGGGGTTCCACCACAGGTCGTAGTGGATGACCCGCGCGGCGGCGGTAAGGTTGAGCCCGACGCCGCCGGCCTTGAGGCTGACGAGCATGGCCCCCGGGCCGCTCCCCGACTGGAAGGCATCGACGGCCTCGTCGCGCCGGCGCTTGGTCATGCCGCCATGGAGCAGCGACGGCTTCACGCCCAACTCGGAGGAGACGATGCCCTCGAGTATGCCCAGCATCTCGACGTATTGGCTAAAGACGAGTACGCGCTCTCCCGATTCGAAGGCCGACTCGAGGATGGCGGCGAGGAGGCGCGCCTTGCCCGAGCGCTCGGAGCCGCCGGGGCTCACCTTGTCATAGTTGCGCGGATGGTTGGACGCCTGCTTAAGCGCCGTGATCAGGGCCAGGACGAGCCCGAGCCTCTCCTCGCGCTCCGCGGCCTCGATGCGCTCGAGCCCCTCGCCGGCAATCGCCTCGTAGAGGGCTGCCTGCTCCGGCGTCAGCGTCGCGTACTCGTCCACCACGAGCTTATCCGGCAGGTCGGGAGCGATCTCCGCGTCGGTCTTGAGCCGCCTGAGGATGAAGGGCGAGCTGACGCGCCTGAGGCGCTCGGCCGCCTCCTCGGAGCGGTCGAGCTCTATGGGGACTCGGTACGCGGCCGAGAAGTAATCGAGACCGCCGAGGTACCCGGGCAGGGCGAAGTCGAAGAGGCTCCACAGCTCAGCCAGGTTGTTCTCGACGGGCGTGCCCGACAGCGCGAGCCGGGCCGCCGTGGGAAGAGCCTTGATGGCCTTAGCCCTGCCCGAGTCGGGATTCTTTATGTAGTGCGCCTCGTCGAGCACGAGGAGGCCCCAGGGCTCGCCCGATAGCCGCCTGGCGTCGCGCTGGGCCGTCTCGTAGCTCGAGAGCGTCACGTCGGCAGGCCTCCGCCTGCGCCCGGGGCCGTGGTAGAGGCAGAGCGACAGGGACGGGGCGAAGCGGGAAAGCTCCCTCTGCCAGTTGGTGAGCAGGGAGGCGGGGGCGCAGACGAGGGCGCCCGAGCCGAGCCTGCCGGACTCCTTGAGCGCCAGGATGGCTGCTAGGGTCTGTACGGTCTTGCCGAGCCCCATGTCGTCGGCCAGGAGGCAGCCGAGCCCGCGCTCCAGGTAGCCCAGGAGCCAGCGGAAGCCGCGTTCCTGGTAGGGCCTCAGCGTGGCGTTCAGGGTCGCGGGTAGCCTCGCGGGCTCGGCCGTACGGCCCGTGAGCAGGTCGATGAAGGCGGGCAGGTCGCCGTCGGCCTCGACCTCGCCCGAGAGGGCCGCGCGCAGCCCCTCGAGGGCCTCGGGCGCCTTCTTGCCCGAGACGGCGGCTAGGACGCGGGCGGCCTCGGCCGGGTCCAGGCGCACCCACCGGCCGCGCCAGCGCACGAGACGGCGCCCGGAGGCCACGAGCCCCGCGAACTCGGCCGGCGTGAGCCGCTCGTCGCCCAGGGCGACGCTCCAGTCGAAGGAGAAGGCCGTGGCCAGGTCTATGTACGACGCGAGGCCG
>CAZNNA010000186.1:0-6819 GCA_964573825.1 uncultured Treponemataceae bacterium | reverse complement strand
CGGCTCCCAGGGGATAGGTGATGGGCATATCGCAGCCGGCGAAGGGCGCCATCTTGGCGCCGGCGGCCAGGTGCCAGGCATGGAGACGGGTCTGATTCACGGATTTTCCTCCTCATTACGGCCAATGCGAGGCGCGCGGAAGGCATCGGCCCGGGCCATTGTAGCTCGAAAGCTGAAAGCCAGCAAGCACGATCAGGTGAAACATAGTTTTGAATTTAGAAACACGAAGCCCCTGGAAACGTCATAGCGACGACTACTCGTCCCGGCCGGGGCTCCTCCGCCCTTCCTTGACGCCCGAGCGGGAGCGCTTACCCTGGAGCCGCCTCTCCTTGGAGGCGCGCGTAGGCCTAGTGGCTACGCGATGCTTGGGCACGCGGGCGCCCTTGACGACGAGGTCGAGGAGGCGCCTCAGGGCGAGCGCCTCGTTAAGGCCCCGCTGGCGCTCGGTGTCGACGCTCACGAAGAGCCGACCCTCGGCGTCCAGCCGCGAGGCGAGCGTCTCCCTGGCTCGCTCCCGCTCGGCCTCGGAGAGACCCTCGAGCCGATCGAGGTCGACCCGGGCCCTGACCTTGGTCTCCACCTTGTTGACGTTCTGGCCGCCGGGCCCCGAGGAACGGGCGTACTCGAGCTCCGCGGCCCTCGCTATGGATCGCTCGAGCGCGTCTACGCGCATCCGGCCCCTCCTAGAACGAGGCCCGCGACAGCGGCTTGCCTATGTAGACGCCGTCGCCGCCCAGGTAGTCTCGCTTCTGGCCCTCGATGAGTACCTGGACGTCCTTGACGGTCGAAAACCCCGTGGCGGTGTAGACAATCTGCTTGAGCTGGCCGGCGTAGCCCTCTATCCCGTAGCGGTTATACATGAAGGCCTCGTTGAAGTTGAGGTAGGCGGTCGAGCCGCGCACCTGGGCCGATACGAGCCGCGCCTCGAGCGGTATGAGGCTCATGAGGCCCTTGCCGAGCTCCGAGGCCGTGGGGCCGGCCATCAGGGCCTCGAGGGCGTCGGTCATGGGCGAGTCGGAGGCCGATACGGTCCGCTTGACCTCGTGCCGGGTGATGGAGCCGTCGTCGTCGACGCGGACGAAGTACAGCACGGCCACGCGCGTCGACTTGATGAGCTCGACCGGCGCGGCGACGACCGGCGCGGCCGCGGAGGGCGCGGAACCGGGCCGCTTCGCTCCGGCCTCGGGCTGGCCGCTCGACCGGCCGGCTTCCGGCTTCGACGCTTCAGGCTTCGCGGCCTCCGGCTTCGCTGCTTCAGGCTTCGCGGCCTCCGGCTTCGACGCCTCGGGCGGCTTGGGCTCCGTCCTCGCGGCGGGCTTGTCCGCGGGCTTTGCCGTCGCGCCCGTATCCTTCGTACCCGGTTCCAGGCTTCCGTCGCCCTTCTCGGGCGGAGGCGGAGCCTCCTTGGCCTTGACGGCCTCGACGAAGCCCGTAGCCTTGAGCGTGCTCTGGATATCGTCCCACTTGACCACGAACAGGGCGAGCGTAGCGAGCAGGAGGAGAAGCCATATCAGGCAGCCGGTCTTCTGCCTGCCGTCCTTCCGTTGGGCCGAGCGGGATTCCGAGGCCTTCGTAGCCATCGCTGTCCGTCCCCTACTCGGCGCCGAGCTCTTGGAGCTGGGAGCGGGCGAGGCCGTCTCCCGGCTCTAGCTCGAGTACCGTGCGGAAGAAGCCGGAGGCCTCGTCGGGCCTACCCTGCTTACGGGCGACTATGCCGAGGTTCGATATGATCTTGACGTTCTCCGGTTCCTTGCGAAGGGCGCGCTCGAGATGGCGCCGGCTCTCGGGCAGGAGGCCGAGCTCCATCTCGCAGATGGCCAGCTCGTTGAGGGTATCGACCCCGTCACCGCCAAGCCTGATCGCCTCGAGGAAGGCGGCCTTGCCCTCCTCCCAGCGTCCCAGGCGACGGCAGCCCCAGCCCAGGAGGAACCAGCCGTTCCACACCTCCGCGTTGGAGGCGAGGAAGTCGCGGGCCTTGGCAATGCCCTCCTCCTCCTTGCCCATGCGTATGAAATCGTAGGCCTCCTTGAAGGCCGCGTCCGCCCCTGCCCTCATGCCGAGAGAGGCCGCGATCTCCTTGGCCTTGGCCAGCTTCTGCGGGTCGTCGCCTAGCTCGGCGTAGGCCTGGAAGAGCCGCAGGGCCTGATCGTACGACCGCGTCTTCAGGTAGAAGAACGCCGCGTTGAAGTACGCGTCTGGATAGGGCGGCTCCATGGACAGGAGTCGCTTATAAAGCTCGAAGGACTTGAGCCGAACGGCCTCGGCGAGATCGTCCTTGGACGCGCGCTCGAGGGCGTCGGCCTTGTCCTCGTAGAGTATGGCTAGGTTAAGGAGGGGCTCGGGAGCCTCGGGCGCCAGCCCGGCCAGGGCCTTGAAGATCTCCTCGGCGACGTCGAGATCGCCGTTCTTCGCCTTGAGTATGCCCGTCTCCGACAGCTCGGAGAAGATCCCCGGCTTGACGGCCAGCACGAAGCCCCGGTAGTAGGCCGCGTTGGAGTTCCCGGGATCGTAGGCCAGGAGCCTGAGCATCCCGGCTACTATCATCTCCCACGAGAGGTCGGCGGGATCCGACTGACCGAGCTCCACGGGTATGGGAACGGCCGGGTCTACCGTGAACGACCCGATGCTGCGCGCCAAGGAAGGCGGTATGGCTATGAAGCCGATATTGCCGGGCAGCCTGGTATCGTCGCTCTGTATCATGCGTATTCTCCGTCGTCGGTCGTCGTCTTAGCTAGCGCCGGCGTCGCCGGCGGCCGCGTCGCCGGCCGCGGGCCGGGGAGCCTCTCCGGTCTGGTTATCGTCGCCTTGGCTCTTGCGCTGCCCTAGGTAATCGTTCAGGTGCATCTTATAGGCCATGGGAACCTTGGCCTCGTCGAAGCGTATCGCTATGGCGGTCAGGTCCTTGCGGCCCTCTACGTCCTCGTAGCGCACCACCGCGCCGGGCACGGCTACCGTCTCGCGGGGATCCTCGAGGTCGACCCGCAGCTGGCAGGCCTTTCCCACGAGGAACTTCGCTAGCCCCACGATGATGACCTTGGCTCCCGAGAACGACAGGTCCCGCAGGATGCAGCGCCGGGGCACGCCCTCTATGAGGATAGTCGACTCCTTGCGCGCCAGGCCGATGCGACGCATCGTGTCGGGCGTTAGGAGTATGCGGTCCTCCCGGCGCCTCGCCGAGTTGACGTTGGCCTCGAGCATGCGCCCGATGATCTCCACGAAGTCGTCCGGCGGCCGCTGCGTGAACTGCACGTTTATGAACTGCAGCGTACCGTTCGACTGCGCGTACGACGAGAAGCCGGCGACCTTGCCCGAGACGTAGAACTGGACCGGGTCGGCGGTATCGGACACCTTGAAGGAGAGCCGCACGCTAACGAGGTTGTTCGCCTTGGTTATCTTCTCGTGCAGGGCCGGCCTATTGGGCGCGAGCACCATGGCCGACTCGAACGAGCTCGAGTAGAAGACGCAGGGCCACTGCTCGCCGAGGCACTTGAGGAAGACGTTCTGGGCGAGGAGGCCCGTCGCCTTGACGATCTCCTTGGTATAGGTCACGGAGATCGCCTTGAACGTCTCGTAATACCTGGTCAGCTGCTGGCTCGTGGCTATGGACATAGGGTAAGGCCAATCATACGGTATGGGGTACCTTTGGTCAATGAAACCGAGCCCGAAACCGCGCCTTAGCGACGATTGACAAAGCCCCCCCGTGAACCTATCTTTCAGGCTATCCGCGCGGGTGGCGCGGCAATCTAGCCTTTATGTAGAGGTAGGAGCGATGAAAGAAGAGTACGAGTTCCCGCTTGAGGACTACATGAGCCGGGAGCGTTTCGAGCGCATGAAGGGCTTCGCCAAGGACAAGGAGACTCCCTGCCTTATCCTTGACCTGGACGTCGTCCGCTCGAAGTACGAGGAACTGACGCGCAATATGCCGTACGCCAAGGTCTATTACGCCGTCAAGGCCAATCCTAACGACGAGGTCATAGCGCTCCTACGGGACCTCGGTTCCTGCTTCGACGTAGCCACCCGGTTCGAGCTCGACCAGCTCCTCAGGCTCGGCGTCTCCCCCGACAGGATGAGCTTCGGCAATACCATAAAGAAGGAACGCGACATAGCCTACTTCTACGCCAACGGCGTGCGGCTCTACGCGACCGACAGCTTCGAGGACGTGGAGAAGATAGCGCGGGCTGCCCCCGGCTCCCGGGTCTTCTTCCGCATCCTGACCGAGGGACTGGGCGCCGACTGGCCGCTGTCCAGGAAATTCGGCGCCCATCCGGACATGACTCGCAACATCATCCTGCACGCCCGCGACCTGGGGCTGGAGCCCTACGGCATATCCTTCCACGTAGGCAGCCAGCAGCGCGACATAGGCCAGTGGTCCACGGCCCTGGGCAACGTCTCGAGCATCTACTCCTGGGCCGAGGACCAGGGCATTAAGCTGGGCATGATCAACATGGGCGGCGGCTTCCCCGCGGCCTACACCGACCCGACCAACCCGATAGAGCACTACGCGGGCGACATCAGGTCCTTCCTGGTCAACAACTTCGGCGAGGAGCTACCCGAGATCATCGTCGAGCCCGGCCGCTCCATGGCCGGGGACTGCGGTATCATAGTCACCGAGATAGTCAACATAGCCAAGAAGAGCACCCACGATCTCTACCACTGGGTCTTCTTCGACATAGGCAAGTTCGGCGGCCTCATAGAGACGCTCGACGAGGCCATCAAGTACCCCATCTACTTCGAGAAGCAGGGCCCCACGCTGGACATCATCCTGGCCGGCCCGACCTGCGACAGCATGGATATTCTCTACGAGAAGACGCCGTACGAGATGCCCGCGGGCACGAAGATAGGCGAGCGCGCCTACATCCTGACGACGGGCGCCTATACCTCGAGCTACAGCTCCATCTATTTCAACGGCTTCCCGCCCCTCGCGACCTACGTCCTTAAGTGAGGAGCGGCGCCCCGATGACTAGCCTATGCATAGGGATAGCCGTCGGGGCCGCCCTCCTGGCCGCGGCGGCGCTCATTCGCTTCGGGCGCCGCTACGGCCTTATGGCCGGCTTCAGCCTCGTGGGCGAGGAGGAGCGCGGCCGCTACGACCTGCCGAGGATAGCCCGCCTCGTCTCGGGCTACCTTTGCGCCGTGGCCGTCGCCGTCGTAGGCCTTGCCTACCTCGTAGGGAGGATAGGCGAGGAGGCGGCCCTTGGCCTGGCTTTGGTATTCGTAGCGCTTATCGTAGGCTCGGCCATAGGCCTCGTCGCCCTCGTGAACTCTAGGCGCTACAGGAAGCCCTGAGCCCCTGCCGCTCAGCCCTTGACCTCCGTGACGAGCCTATCCTTCCAGCCGGCGGCGTCGAGCCTATCCTCGAGTCCCCGCCTATCGCTCGCGCTGGCGTAGAGTACCACGCGGTGGTAGGCGCCGGCGGCCTCTATGACGGGCTCGAGGCCCAGCCGCCTGAGGCGCTCGGCCGCCTCCCGGGCGTTGGCGACGTCCCGGAACGAGGCTACCTGTATGCGGACCCGGGCGCCGGAGGAAGACGGCGGCGTCGCCGGGAATGTCGCGGGCGGTGTCGGGGAGCGTGCCCCGGCGACGGCTCCCTTCGCGGCCGGATGCGCTCCAAGGCGGGCGCCCGCCGGGGCGGGCCGTAGCTCTACCCGGGCGATGCCGCTCGCGTCGAGCCCGATGAGGGCGCCGGCGGCCTTGGACAGGTCGATGATGCGCCCCGCTACGAAGGGTCCCCGGTCGTTGACGCGCACGACGACACGGCGGCCGTTATCCAGGTTGACGACGAGGACGCGTGTCCCGAACGGCAGGGTCTTGTGGGCGGCCGTCATGGCGCTCATGTCGAAGACCTCGCCCGAGGCCGTCTTACGGCCGTGGAAGGGCTCGCCGTACCAGCTAGCCCTACCCGACTCGCGCTCGAAGATCGGGGCCCCGGCCTGGGACCAGGCAGCGATCGCCCCGCAGAGGGCGATCGCCGCCGAGGCGGCAAGGCGCCGCGGGATCACTAGCGGGAGCCGCCCATGGCCGAGGCGACCTCGTAGATCTCGCGGTAGAGGTCGGCGACCTGGGACTCGTCGACGCTGGAGAAGGCCACGCGGAGCCACCTATCCTGGAGCGATATGACGCCTATGCCTCGCTCGTTCAGGAGCCGCACGCGCAGGTCCTCGGCCGAGAAGCCATCGCATTCGAAGCACATGAAGTAGCCCGAGTTGAACGGCAGCGCCCTGAAGCCCTTGGGCGCCTCGTGCGCGGCCAGGAACTTCTTGACGGCGCGGTAGCGGGCCTCGAGCAAGGCGCTGCATTCGGCCTTCTGGGCGGCGTAGCGGGGATCGTTCATGGCCTTGGCCAGGATGTGCTGCGTCGGGGCGGTGGAGTTGGATACGCTCGAGCGCACGACGCCCATGAGCTTCTTGACGAGGGCCTCCTGGCCGGCGGACTCGAGGCCCTTGCCAGCGAAGGTCACGAAGCCGCCTCGGAAGCCCCAGACGTAGTCTTCCTTGGTCTGCCCGTCGACCTTGGCGGCCAGGATGCGGGGATGCGCCGCGGCGAAGCGCGCGAAGATGGACTCGCGCAGGTTGTCCGCCTCGTACTGGAGGCCGAAGTAGGCGTCGTCGGATATTACGAGGATATCGACGCCGGAATCGGCCACGCGCACGAGGGCGTCGCGTATGGCGTCCGCCTCGGCGACCGACGGAGTGTAGCCGGTAGGATTATTGGGATAATTGAGCACGACGACGGCCTTACGGCCGGTCTTGGAGGCGGCTATAGTCGCGCGCTCGAGCCCGGCCACCTGAGCCGCCCGCCATCGGCGCTCGCCCGCGATGA
>CAZNNA010000185.1:1167-6832 GCA_964573825.1 uncultured Treponemataceae bacterium | reverse complement strand
CGTCAAGATAGTCTACAACTACGTCAACTCCTTCACCGACACGGCCAAGGCCAAGGACCAGGCCCTGATCCAGTACCGCTCCTACGCCGCCGACGTCGTCTACCACGCGGCCGGGCGCGCGGGCCTCGGCCTCTTCGACGCGGCCGCCGAGACCGGCCGCTACGCCATCGGCGTCGATACCGACCAGGCCTCGATGTTCGCGACCGAGCCCGCCAAGGCCGGGCTCGTCCTGACCTCCACCATGAAGCGCGTCGACCTGACGCTGCTCAACGCCTTCGAGCGCTTCATGGCGGGCGAGGCGCTCGGCGGCAAGAAGGAATACCTCGGCGTCGCCGAGGGCGTCATCGGCTACGCGCCCTTCAACAAGGCCGTGCCCGCGCCTGTCCAGAAGGAACTCGACGCCGTGATAGCCGACGTCAAGGCCGGCAAGGCCAAGATCCCCTCCGCCTTCGCCCTGAGCGCTGAGCAGATCAACGCCATGAGGGACTCGGTCAACCCGAACAAGTAATCCTAAGGGGGCGCCTCCGGGCGCCCCGGACCCATGGCGGCGCCCTCGGGCGCCGCCCTTCCCCGCGGCCCGCGCCGGGCCGACTACCGTGGACCGGGCCTCGTCGGCCCCGCGTCCGGAAGGAAGCACATCGGTGAACACCATCCTCGAGGCCGTGGATCTCTGCAAGGTCTACGGCAACGGCACGGCGGCCAATCGGCATGTCGACTTCTCCGTCCGAGCGGGCGAGATACTCGGCCTCGTCGGCGAGAACGGAGCCGGCAAGTCCACCCTCATGAAGATGATCTACGGCGAGGAGGCCCCGAGCTCGGGCGAGCTCAGGCTGGACGGCAAGCCCGTCCGCTTCGCCTCGTCCCGCGACGCGATAGCGGCCGGCATAGGCATGGTGCACCAGCACTTCATGCTGGTACCGTCGCTATCGCTCGCGGAGAACCTCGTGCTCGGCCGGGAACCGGAGAAAGCGGGGGGAGTCTTCGACCTCGAGGAGGCGGTCCGCGTCACCGAGGAGCTGTCGGCCAAGTACAACCTGCGCGTCATGCCGCGCGCCCGCGTCGTAGACGTCTCCGTCTCCATGCGGCAGAAGCTGGAGATACTCAAGACCCTCTACCGTGGCGCTCGCATCCTCATACTCGACGAGCCCACCGCGGTGCTGACGCCCCAGGAGACCGACGAGCTGTTCGTCGAGCTCAAGGAGCTCCGTAACAAGGGCCAGACCATCATCTTCATAAGCCATAAGCTCGGGGAGGTCTTCGAGCTCTGCGACCGCGTCACGGTCATGCGGGACGGCGCGATGATCGCCACCCACGAGGCCTCGAGCGTGGACCGCCAGACCATATCGAACGAGATGGTAGGCCGCGAGGTCAGCCTGACCGTCGACAAGGGCCGCGCCTCGCCCGGCGGTGCCGTCCTCGAGGTCAGGGACCTCTCCTACGTCGACGACTTCGGCATCACCATGCTCGACCGCGTATCGCTGTCGCTCCGCGCCGGGGAGATACTCGGCGTCGCGGGCGTCGACGGCAACGGCCAGTCGGAGCTCGTGAGGATACTCACGGGATCGGCCAAGGCCCTCTCGGGCACGGTCAGGAAGGGCGGCCGCGATATCACCAACGCCTCGCCGAGGGCAATCCGCAAGAGCGGCATGGCCCACGTCGCCGAGGATAGGATGACCGTCGGCGCCGCGCTCCCCGCCAGCATAGCCGACAACCTCCTGGCGGACCGCTACGCCGATAGCCGCTATACCGATCGCTGCGGCTTCCTCCGGCGCGGCGCGATGGCGGAGTCCGCCTCCGGCATAGTCGAGCGCTTCGACATACGCTGCGCCTCGCCTGGCCAGCCGGTGGCGAGCCTCTCCGGCGGCAACATGCAGAAGGTCGTCATAGGCCGCGAATTCACGGCGGACGCCGATACGCTCGTCGTGTCCCAGCCGACGAGGGGCGTGGACATAGGCGCCATAGAATTCATCCATAGGACGATCGTCTCTATGCGGGACGAGGGCAAGGCCATACTCCTCGTATCGTCCGACCTTACCGAGCTGCTCGCCCTGTCCGACAGCCTCGTCGTCATGCACGAAGGCAGGATTGTCGCCTACTTCCCCGAAGCGTCCAAGGCGACGGACAAGGAGCTCGGCCTCTACATGCTGGGGCTCGAGATCCAGGGAGAAGAAGAGATCAGGAAGGTGCTCCATGAATAAGCCGCAGAGAAGCCGCGGCCCCCTCGGGCGGATCGCTATGTTCTTCACCGATAGGGACGCGATGGAGCCGGCCCTCGTCACGCTGCTCGCGGCGATCTTCTCGCTACTGGCAGGCGTGGCCCTCATCTTCCTCGTCAGCAAGGATCCCGTCCAATCGACCAGGAATTTCCTCCTCGGGCCCTTCCTCAAGCGCTACAACGTCTATTACATGATGATAGCCATGGTGCCGCTGACCTTCACGGGGCTGGCGCTCTGCATCATCTACCAGTCCAGGCACATGTCGCTGATAGTGGACTCGTCGTTCTACATCGGCGCCGTCGTCGCCACGGCCATAGGCGTCAACGCGACGCTGCCGGCCGGCATCCATCCCGCCGTGGCGATGATCGCGGCCGGGCTCGTGGGCGGGCTCATAGGCCTCCTGCCGGCGATACTCAAGATACGCTGGAGGGCCAACGAGCTCGTCTCGTCCCTGATGCTCAACTACGTCTTCTACTTCGTGGGTAGCTTCGTCATCCTCTACTTCCTGCGCGACCGCAACCAGACCATACTGTCGTCGCTGCCGTTCAAGGAGACCTTCCTCCTGCCGAGGCTCGTACCCAACACGCAGCTGCACGCGGGCTTCATCATCGCGGCCGCCTTCGTCGTGCTCGTGTCGGTGTTCCTGTACCGGACGCGCTGGGGCTTCGAGATACGGCTCATAGGCGCCAACCAGAAATTCGCCGCCTACGCGGGCCTGTCGGTACCGACGGTCATCCTCTACTCGCACTTCGTCTCCGGTTTCATAGGCGGGGTCGGAGGGGCCATAGAGATGGCGGGCCTCTATAAGGCCTTCATCTGGCAGATGAACCCGTCCTATGCCTGGGACGGCGTCATCGTCGCCATGCTGGCGCGCAAGAACCCGAAGTTCGTGCCGCTCTCGGCCTTCTTCCTGGCCTACATGCGCGTGGGCGCCGACTTCATGTCCAGGCGGGGCGACGTGGCCTTCGAGTTCATTACCCTGCTCCAGGGCATGATCATCCTGATCCTGGCCTCGGATAAGATAGTCAACTACTTCAAGGCAAGGCGCCTCAGGCGTACCGCCCTCGCGGGAAGCGCGAACGCGGGAACCGCCAAGGCCGTCGCGGGAGGCTCGTGATGCTCGACTTCATAGCCGGGGTCTTCGGCTCCGCCAACTACTGGTTCATAGTCGTCAGGTCAACGGCGCCCATACTGCTCGTCACGCTCGGGGCGGTCATAACGGAGCAGGCGGGGATCAAGAACATGGCCCTCGAGGGCTCGATGCTCTGGGCCGCCCTCGTGGGCGTACTGGCGAGCGCCGCGACGGGCAGCGCCTGGATAGGCCTCCTCGCGGGCATGGCCGCGGGCGTCGCCATAGCGCTCGTCCTTGGGGTCTTCGCCCTCAAGCTCGACGCCAACGCGGTCCTCGTCGGAGTGGCTCTCAACCTGCTCTCCACGGGAGGCACGGTCTTCACCCTGTTCTCCATCACGGGCGACAAGGGCATCAGCTCCTCGCTGGCCAGCAAGACCCTGCCCACGCTCAACATACCCTTCCTCGAGGACATCCCGTGGATAGGCAAGGTCCTGTCCGGCCAGAACTTCATCATCTACGTCTCGATCGTCGCCGTCGTGGTCATCCACGTCATACTCAACCGCCTGACGATAGGACGGCGCATACGGGCGACCGGCGAGAACGTGGAGGCCGCTCGCGCCGCGGGCATCGATCCCGACCGCATCAAGTTCTTCACCCTCGTCGTATCGGGCCTGCTCGCCGGCCTGGCGGGCTGCTTCCTGTCCATGGGCTATACCTCCAACTTCACCTCGGGCATATCCGCGGGCCGCGGCTACGTGGCCAACGCCGCCCAGGTGGTCGCCGGGGGCACGGCCGTGGGCTCGATCTTCGCGGCCCTCATCTTCGGCCTCACCGACGCCATGGCCACCTTCCTCCAGAACGTCGGCCTGCCGCCCGAGCTCATCCAGGCCCTACCCTACGCCGTGACCATCGTGGGCTTCATCGTCGTGACCCTGGTGCGAGATCGGCGCGAGGCCGCCCGCAAGCTCAGGCTCTTCTCAGCCGGAGCCAAGCGATGAACTGCGACCTCCTCGTCGAGAACGCCGTCGTGGTCACGCTGGACCCGGCCTGGCGCATCCTCGAGCCCGGCTTCCTCGCGGTCAGCGGCGACGCCATCGCCGCCGTCGGCCCCATGGCCGGGCGAGGAGCCTGGGAGGCTACGGCGGTCGTCGACGCGGGAGGCCGCATCCTCATGCCCGGCTTCGTCAATACGCATACCCACGTGGCTATGGCCGCCTTCCGAGGCGCCTGCGAGGACGTGCGCGACCGCCTTACGCGCTATCTCTTCCCCCTCGAGCGGCGGCTCGTCACGCGCTCGCTCGTGAGGGAATCCTCTCGCTACTGCCTCGTCGAGATGGCCGCCTCGGGCACCACGACCTTCGCCGATATGTACTACTTCGAGGACGAGGTCGCCCGCGCGGCGGCCGAGGCTGGGCTCAGGTGCGTCCTCGGCGAGACCGTCGTGGACTTCCCGGCGCCCGACGCTCCCGAGCCCTACGGAGGCATAGGCTACGGGCTCCGCTTCATAGAGGAGTGGCGAGGCCACCCGCTCGTGACGCCCTGCCTGGCGCCCCACGCACCCTACACGGTGGGGCCGGAGCGGCTCCGGGAGATACGGGGGCTATCGGAGCGAGCGGGCTTCCCCGTCCTCATGCACGTCGCCGAGACGGCCCCGGAGAACACGCGCTTCACCGCTTCCCACGGCTCGGTGCTACGCTACCTGGACGCCGAGGGGGCGCTCTACCCCGGGCTCGTCGGGGCCCACATGATATACCTAGACGAGGCCGACCGCGCCCTGGCCGCCGAGCGCGGCGTGTCGGCGGCCCACTGCCCCGCCTCCAACGCCAAGTCGGGCCGCCCCATCTGCCCGGCCGCCGCCATGGCCGCGGCCGGCGTCAGGGTAGGCCTTGCGACCGACGGGCCGATATCCGGTAACGGCATGGACATGCAGGGCGTCATGGGACTCTACCCGAAGCTCCAGAAGACGCTGGCGCTCGACCGCGAGGCCGTGCCGGCCCGGGACGCCGTGCGGATGGCCACCCTGGGCGGGGCCGAGGCCCTGGGGCTCGGTAGCGTCACGGGCTCCCTCGAGGTCGGCAAGAAGGCCGACATGATACTCGTCGACGTCGACGCCTTTACCATGCGCCCCGTCTACGACTGGTACGCGACCATAGCCTACGCCATGCGCCCCCACAACGTGCGCGCCACCTACGTGGGCGGACGCCTCGCCTGCGACCGGGCCGGCATGAAGGGCCTCGACCAGGACTCGGCCATGACGGACATGCGCGCCATAGAGGAGCGCTGCCGCGACGTCATAGCCGAGCTCATGAACGCCGCGACCTAGCCGAGTACGACGCGCTCCCGTGGCCGAGCGGCGCGCCCCCTAGAGGTCCATGGT
>CAZNNA010000185.1:0-1067 GCA_964573825.1 uncultured Treponemataceae bacterium | reverse complement strand
GCCGAGTACGACGCGCTCCCGTGGCCGAGCGGCGCGCCCCCTAGAGGTCCATGGTAGAGCGGTACGGCCCGGCCTTGGCGCGGCGCTCGGCCTTGGCCGCCGCGAGCAGGGCGGGCTCGGTAGCCAGGGCGTAGCCGACCGTCGCCAGGATGGCGGCCGCCCAGCGCGCCCGCCGGAGCGCCAGGCTCGAGGCCGAGGCGGCGCAGGACTGCCAGGTGTGGGCGCCTATGCCGAGGGGCCAGGTCGCGGCGTTGAGCTGGCCGGTCGGCGTCACGTAGGAGACGTCGCCGGTGTCGAGGGAACCGCCGATGCGGTAGCCCGAGCCGAAGTCCCCGGCCTCGCCGTGGTCGGCCTTGCGCAGGAGCCCGAGCGGAGCGCCTAGCATGGACAGCGTCGACTCCCTATCCCTCCTCGGCACCGTCGCGGCCAGGGCCTTGGCGAAGGCGCGATCCGACTCGCTCGGGACAGGGGGCGGCAGGAGCCTCATGGCCTCGGCTACCCGGTCGTGGATGGCGTCGTTGGGAATGAAGTCGCACTTGCCGTGGGTAACCTCCCAGCTCGCGCGGGTCTCGGTCATCATAGCCGCGCCCCTGGCGACCTTGACGACCCGGGCCGAGACCCGCCTCAAGGCCTCCGCCGTAGGCGCCCTCAGGTAGAGCGTCGTGGCCGCGCTCTCCGGCACGATGTTGGGCCGCAGGCCTCCGTCCGATATAACGTAGTGGATGAGCGTACCCTTCTCCACGTGCTCGCGCAGGAACTCGAGGCCCAGGTTGAAGAGCTGGACGCCGTCCAGGGCCGAGCGGCCGGCATGGGGCGCCATCGCGGCGTGGCTCGCGCGGCCCTTGAAGCGGAAGACCATGCCGATATTGGCGCTCGTCGTGTAGCGATGGGGCGTGTTGACGTCCGCCGGATGCCAGGTCAGGGCCGCGTCCACGTCATCGAAGCGCCCGGCCTTGACGAGGGGGATGCGCCCGAGCGCCTCCTCGGCCGGGCAGCCGTAGTAGCGAACGCGAGCCGAGACGCCGTTCTCCTCGAGCGCGGCGGCGAGAGCCTCGGCCGCCGCCAGC
>CAZNNA010000184.1:0-6900 GCA_964573825.1 uncultured Treponemataceae bacterium | reverse complement strand
TGGAACCAGGGCAGATCTAACTAAGAACGGGTATCGCTTGGCGACTCAGCCGGAATGGGCGTGGGCAGCCATGGGCGCCGCGTACGACTGTAGTAACGGATATACGGGCAAGGGCGTGAATACCGAGGGATACTCGAAAGGGTATGCCGGTAGCACGGAAGCCGGCGCGGGTCAGGCAAGGCTTGCGGAGTATGCCTGGTTTAACGGTAATAGCGGAGGCAGGACCCATCCCGTAGGAAGGGCTGGAGGCGGCAAGCCTAACGAGCTCGGCTTGTTCGATATGAGCGGCAATGTGCGGGAATGGGTTTGGGGCTCTTATATCGACCACTTCGGGTGGAGTCATGCCTCTTCGAGGGATACGGGAGACGATAGAAGCATGTCGCACATGGATAGGTATACCTATGGCGGTAGCTGGAACCATGCCGGGGCCTACTGCCGTGTTAGCGCCTATATCGGATCGTACTTAGGACAAGACCGAGACGGTACTATCGGCTTTCGCGTAGTCCGGAGCTAATATAGTCGATGACGTACC
This sequence comes from uncultured Treponemataceae bacterium, assembly GCA_964573825.1. Lineage (GTDB taxonomy): Bacteria > Spirochaetota > Spirochaetia > Treponematales > UBA12059 > SZUA-370. Next base: position 6,368 of record CAZNNA010000184.1, on the reverse strand, counting down.
GGTGGCGTCGCCGACGCTCTGCATAGGTAGTTGGCCGGTAGCGAAGCCTAGATCCTATTGTTGGGTTTCTCCTGAAACGGTTCCTTGGCGCTCCTCGATGAGGGCCGGGTACCCGTTGCGAATGGATAGGGCTGAGTTGATCGATGTTAAGGAAGAGGGAGTGGCATGAATATTCCGTTCTATAGCTCGGTAAGGGAGTACCAGGCGCGCAAGGCGGAGTTCGACGCGGCCGTCCTGGGCGCCATGGCGCGGGGCGACTTCATCCTTGGGGGAGAGGTCGCGGAGTTCGAGAAGGAATGCGCTGAGTACCTGGGCGCCAGGTACGCCGTGGGCGTGGCCTCCGGTTCCGACGCGCTCGTGATAGCCGCCGACCTCCTCGGCTATAAGGACGGCGCCGAGGTCCTTACGCCTACCTTTACCTTCTTCGCCAGCACCTCGTGCGTGGCCCGCCTGGGCGGTAGGCCGGTGCTCGTGGATATGGACGAGGAGACGCTCAACATGAGCCTTTCCGACGCCGAACGGCGCATGACCAAGGCCACGAAGGGCATCATACCGGTGCACCTGTTCCAGCAGCCGGTGCCCATGGCGGAGGTCATGGCGCTGGCAAAGCGTCACGGGTTGTCGGTGCTCGAGGATTCCGCGGAGGCCTGGGGCATGGAGTGCGCCGTGGACGGGGGCTGGAAGAAGGCCGGTACGATAGGCGATATAGGCATCTACTCGTTCTTCCCCACCAAGACGCTCGGCGCTTACGGCGACGCCGGCCTCATGGTCACGAACGACGAGGAACTCTATAAGAAGATCAAGAGCTACCGGGTGCACGGCAGCTCGGTCAAGTACCATCACGACTACGTTGGCTATAACTCCAGGCTGGACACGATGCAGGCCGCCGTACTGCGCGTCAAGCTACGAAAGACGCGCGAGGCAATAGCCGCCAGGGCGCGTATAGCTGCCCGGTATGCCGAACGCCTTTCCGGCGTGCCTGGACTGCGTATCCCGGGCGTCCGATCGGACGCCAAGCCCATATCCTATGTCTTTAATATCCTCGCGCCAAGGCGTGACGAATTGGCCACGTATCTAAAGGAAAAAGGTATCGGTACATCTATTTATTACCCGAAGCCTCTTCACCTACAGAAGTGCTTCGCATACCTAGGATATAAGGAGGGCGACTTCCCCGTGGCCGAGAGGGTCTCTCAACAGGTACTAGCGTTGCCGATCTTCCCGGAACTGCTCGACGATGAAGTAGAATACGTTTGCGACTCGATCAAGTCGTTCTATAGATAGGGAAAGCCATGTCGAATAACGAACTCGTTACCATCGCCTGTCTCGGCGGCGAGTATCGGAAGCACGAATCCGCCTACGTGGACGAGGGCGCCAAGGTCGGTGCCGGTACGAGGATCTGGCATTTTAGCCATGTCATGCCTGGCGCCCTCGTAGGCGAGCGTTGCTCCATAGGACAGAACGTCAACATCGGCGGCAAGGCCGTGCTGGGGAACGGCGTCAAGGTCCAGAACAACGTGTCGATCTACGACGACGTTGTCATCGAGGACGACGTGTTCTGCGGGCCTTCCATGGTGTTCACCAACGTCAATAACCCGCGAGCCTTCATAGAACGCAAGCATGAGTACCGCAGGACGCTGGTTCGCAGGGGCGCCAGCATCGGGGCCAACGCTACCGTCGTCTGCGGGAGCGAGCTCGGCGAGTACTGCTTTATCGGGGCTGGCAGCATGGTGACCAAGGACGTGCCCGACTATGCCCTGGTGTACGGTAGCCCGGCGCGGCAGCGCGGCTGGGTCTGTTCATGCGGCGTCAAGCTCGGGGATGACTTACGCTGCTCCGAGTGCGGTAAGGGCTATCGTAGAGTCGGCCCTGGCTTATCTCCGTTGATGTAAGTAAATAAAGAATCATACGTTTAAAGGGGAAGCTTCAATGAATTATTACGACGAAATTACCAAGAAGATTGCAGATAAAAGCGTGGTTGTCGGGATCATAGGCCTTGGCTACGTGGGACTGCCGCTCGCCGTGAGCTTCGCGCGCAAGGGCGTGACGGTGCTAGGCTTCGAGAAGAGCGCCAAGAAGGCCGGAGCGGTGAACGCCGGCAAGAACTATATCGGCGATGTACGCGACGAGGAGCTGTCCGCCGTGGTGGCCGGCAAGAGGCTCTCGGCTACCACCGACTTCTCCCGCCTATCCGAGTGCGACGCGGCCATCATCTGCGTGCCGACGCCCCTGGATAAGTTCAAGAAGCCCGACATGTCCTATATAGAGGCCTCGTGCCGAGACATCGGCAGGCACATGAAGCCGGGGACCTTCGTGAGCCTAGAGAGCACCACCTATCCCACGACGACCGAAGACCTCATGAAGCCCATACTGGAGATGGAATCCGGCCTCAAGGAAGGGGTGGACTTCTGGCTATGCTTCAGCCCCGAGCGCGTGGATCCGGGCAACAAGGACTATAAGACCGATAACACGCCCAAGGTGGTTGGGGGTCTCGGAGAAGAGGCCCAGAAGGTGGCAATGGCGCTCTACGGCATTGCCATACAGCAGCTCTACCCCGTGAGCTCGCCTCGGGCGGCCGAAATGGTCAAGATACTGGAGAATACCTATCGCCTCGTGAACATCAGCCTCATCAACGAGCTGGCCCTGCTCGCCGGCAAGATGGACATAAACATCTGGGAGGTGATAGAGGCGGCCAAGAGTAAGCCCTACGGCTTCCAGGCCTTCTACCCGGGGCCCGGGATCGGCGGGCATTGCATTCCCCTCGACCCGTTCTACCTGGAGTACATCGCCAAGGGCCTCAACTTCGACCTGACCATGATCAATACGGCCGGCAACATCAACAACCTGATGCCCTACCGCATGATGAACAAGATAGCCTTCGCCTTGAACCGCCACGGCAAGGCCCTGAACGGCGCCAGGATACTGTTCCTGGGGGTGGCCTACAAGCCGGACATCGACGACGCGCGCGAGAGCCCAGCACTACTCGTCATGGAGCACGTGGCTAAGAAGGGCGCGATAGTATCGTTCCACGACCCCTATATAGAGGAAGTAGTGGACGAGCACGGGCATGCCTGGAAGGGCGTCGCGCTGAGCGACGAGCTCGTCGCCGCCGCCGATTGCGTCGTCTTCACGACCAACCACGGCTGCTTCGACGTCGACCGCATAGTCGGGAAGGCTAGGCTCGTCGTGGATACGCGAAACGCCGTGAAGCGGGTCCATATCGAGGACGGCAAGGTATTCAAGCTATGACGCAGGTAGTCGTGACCTGGATTTCCTAAGGAGTCTGCCTCGTGGATAACGTTTTCATCCATGCGACCGCCAACGTATCCGAGGGCGCTCGCATAGGATCGGGTACGAAGGTGTGGATCAACTCGCAGGTACGCGAGGACGTCGTCATAGGCGAGGCATGCATCATCAGCAAGGATACCTATATCGATACCGGGGTACGCATAGGCTCTCGGGTCAAGATCCAGAACGGCGTCTCCGTCTACCACGGGGTGACGATAGAGGACGACGTCTTCGTGGGCCCCAACGCCGCCTTTACCAACGATAGGGTCCCGAGGGCCTTTAACGCGGATTGGAAGGTCTCCGAGACGGTCGTGCGTCGAGGAGCATCCATAGGGGCTAACGCTACCGTGGTCTGCGGCCATGAGATAGGGGAGTACGCCATGGTGGGAGCGGGCAGCGTGGTTACTAGGGACGTGCCGCCCCACGGCCTGGTCCTGGGCAACCCGGCCAGGCTGGCGGGCTACGTCTGCCGCTGCGGGCATCGCCTGGACGTTAGCGGTACCTGCCCTGCCTGCGGCGAGCGATTCCCTCTCCTAGGCGGGCGACAATGATGCGCGTAGCCCTGATAGGCTACGGGTACTGGGGCCCAAACGTAGCCAGGCAGCTGAACGCCAACAAGCGCGTAGACTTCGCCGCCATCTGCGATAAGCGCCCCGAGCGCCTGGCCAAGGCCAGGCAGCTCTACGTGGGAAAGGTCGCCTACGTGGAAAACCACCGGGAGATCATGGACGATCCGTCCGTCCAGGCGGTCTGCCTGGCCGTGGAGACGAGCGCCCACCACGCCTTGGCCAAGGAGGCGCTCCTGGCGGGTAAGCACGTCTACGTGGAGAAGCCCTTCACCTCGACGGTGGCCGAGGCCGAGGAGCTCAAGGCCCTGGCCCTGGAGCGGGGGCTGGCGCTTCACGTGGACCATATCATGATCTACCACCCCTGCATCCGGCGTATAAAGGCGATCGTGGATTCCGGCGAGCTCGGCGATATCCTGTACGTGGACGCCCAGCGCATGAACCTGGGGCAGATCAAGAAGGACGTGAGCGCCATGTGGGACCTGGCCGTCCACGATCTTTCCATCATCGAGTACCTGGCGGGTAGCCGCGAGCCGTTCTACGTGAGCGCCGTCGGAGAGAAGCACTACAATCCCAAGGAGACCCTCACCTTCCTGACGCTACGCTACGAGGGCTTCGTGGCCCATATCAAGTCGAGCTGGATATCGCCGCTCAAGGAGCGCAAGCTCATAGTGGCCGGTACCAAGAAGATGGTGGTATTCGACGACATGAAGTCATCGGAGAAGCTGATGGTCTACGACAAGGGCGTGGACGTGGTATCGGGCGAGGGCATCGAGTACGAGGACTACGCCGTCAAGATGCGGAGCGGGGACGTCTGGATACCCTTCGTGCCCGAGCAGGACGCGCTGTACGCCAGCGTCGATCACTTCATCTCCTGCGCGGAGAGCGGGGAGCCCTCGGAGAGCGGGGCCGACGCCGCGATACACGTGATCAGGGTACTAGAGACGGCAGACGCCAGGATGAATAAGTGAGGAGACGATGAGACCTTCCATACGAGGAGCCGGCGTGCTCGTGGTCGGCGGCGCCGGATTCATCGGCAGCAACCTGGTAGACGGACTGCTCGACGCGGGGGCGCGAGAGGTGGTCGTCATGGACAACCACTTCTGCGGCCGAGAAGAGAACCTAGAGGCGGCGATCGCTCGCGGCGCGGTCCTCTATAAGGACGACGCGGAGATAGCCACCTCGCTCGAGTACGCCTTCGAGCGGCATTCCATAGACGTCGTCTTCAACTGCGCCACCAAGGCCCTGAACTACTCGTTCCTGAACCCGGCCAACGCCTTCGAGACGAACGTACGCGTGGCCCTGAACCTCCTGGAGCTGCAGCGCAAGGGCCGCTTCAAGACCCTGTGCCATTTCTCCACCTCAGAGGTCTACGGCACGGCCGTCTACGAGCCCATGGACGAGGCTCACCCGCGCAACCCGACCACGGCCTACGCGGCGGGTAAGGCCGCCGCCGACCTGGCGGTGGAGACGTACGTACGCATGTACGGCCTGGACGCTTTCATGGTACGGCCGTTCAATAATTACGGCCCCAGGCAGAACTACCGGGGCATACTGGCCGCGGTCATACCATTAACGGCCTATCGAATCCATCAAGGAATTGCCCCGGAGGTGCACGGCTCGGGTAAGCAGAGCCGTGACTTCATCTTCGTGACCGATAGCGTAGAGGCCATCATCAAGGCGTTTCCCTTGATGGTTCCGGGCGATAGCGTGAACATATCCACGGATGGGCAGGTCGAGATAGGCCAGGTCATCCGCAAGGTCTCGGAGCTCATGGGCTATGGAGGAGACATCATCGTCAAGGAAGGCCGTGTCTCCGACGTCTTCTGCCATAACGCTAGCAATAAAAAGATAAAGAGCATGATAACGTACGCCCTTACCCCCTTCGATGAGGGATTGGCCAGGACGATAGCGTGGTACAAGGCCGATTTCGCCAGGAGGGGATGATGGTCAAGCTCATAAAGCCCTATATCTCGTACGACGAGGTGGAGGCGGACTTCCGCAAGATCTTCGAGTCGGGTTGGTTCACCAAGGGTCCTAACGTCGAGGCGCTCAAGCAGGCCCTGACGGCCTATACGGGCGCAGCCCATGCCCACCTGGCTACCTCCGCCACCACGGCGCTCGCCGCGTGCCTGAAGCTCCTGGATATCAAGCCCGGGGACGAGGTCGTCGTGTCCGATTTCTCCTTTCCCGCCACGGTGAACGTGGTCGAGGACCTCTACGCGACGCCGGTCTTCGCGGACGTGGATCCCCTGACCTTTACCATGCGGCCGGAGGAGCTCGAGCGCCGGATAGGGCGACGGACCAAGGCCGTGATCTTCGTGGACGCCCTGGGCAACCCGAGCGGCGTCCACCGGATAAAGGAGATTTGCGAGGCCAAGGGCATCCCCCTCGTCGAGGACGCGGCCTGCGGGCTCGGTTCCTCGGAGCGCGGCGTCAAGTGCGGCAAGATAGCCGACCTGACCTGCTTCAGCTTCCATCCGCGCAAAGTGCTCACCACCGGCGAAGGCGGCATGA
>CAZNNA010000183.1:0-6936 GCA_964573825.1 uncultured Treponemataceae bacterium | reverse complement strand
AAGTCACCCATCACGACGCAGGCCTCCCGCTCGACGCGCCCCGCGAGGGCGCCTATCTCGACGATGCGCCTCGCTATCCCCCTATCCTCGCCGAGCTGGGACTTGAGGTGGGCCACGTAGAGGCGTAGCTCCGCCTCGCCCTTCCGCAGCTCTAGCCTTAGGAGGTTGCGCGAGAATCCCGCCCCCGCGCTCGAGGCGGCGACCTCGTCGAAGGTTCCCTTGAGGACTAGGGCGCCCACGTAGATGCCTCGCCGGGAATTCTCCTCGTGTATGAAGATATCGTAGGCGCCGCCTAAGTAGGCCCTGTTCAGGTGCTCGAGCGTCTCGCGGCCCCCGACCTCGCAGAGGCCCACGACGTCGAAGCGCCCGCGATCGATGAACTCCGCTATGGCCGCGATCTTCGAACGTTCCTTGTTAGGATTGTAGATGGAAGGATTCATCGCGCGATAGGCGGCCTCGTCAAGGGCCTCGATCTCCTCGCGCGAGTAGGGCGCGTCGAGGAGGAGATAGCAGTTCTCTACGTTGTAGCTGGCTATTCGTAGGGTTAGGCTCACCGGCTCAGCATAGCGAGGCCGGCTATCCGTGGGCAAGGGCTGTTTCGTTTCGAAACACCGTTCGAGCGTACGGATTGCTACCTGGGTCGATGCGATACGCCGCGCCTTGGGCGCCTGCGAGGCTGGACTCGCGAGCGCCCGGTAATCGGACCCGGGAACAGGCTTCCGGGCTTCGCGGCGAGCCCTGGATCGCTCCGTACATCGTCCAATCATGGCATGGATATTGCATGCAGATAGTCATGAAACGACTAGAACTCTATAGGCAACGCGGCCTCAGGCTGGCTCAGAGCCTGGCCCTGGCCTTCGGCCTAGGCGCCCTGGCCCTATACTCCGGCATCTTCGCCTTCGGGCGCTTCGGGCCGTGGCTGCTCCTGGCCCAGGCCCTGGCCTTCGCGTTCATAGCCCTGCGCCGGAGCGCGCCCGCCTTCGGTCGCCGCTACCGTCGCGTCGACTACGAGGAGGCGCCCTGGCTCGGCGCCGTCGTCGCGGAGCTGTCGCGCCGGGCGGGCCTGGCTCGGCGGCCGGCCCTCTACCTCCTGGACGCGGGCGAGCCCAACGCCGCGGCCTTCGTTCACGGAGGGAGAGCGTCTCTCTACGTGACCACGGGCCTGGCGGCCGCGCTGGACCGAGAGGAGCTTGCCGGCGTCCTGGCCCATGAGCTGGCCCATATCAAGAACAAGGACCTGAGGCTCCTCGCGCTCGCCGGGGCCGCCCATGAATTCACGTCGCTCGTGGGGCAGCTCGGCTGGATGCTGCTATTCATATTCCCGCTCGGCCTCGGCCTGAGCGTGGCCGCTCGGGGACTCCTTCCCGTCGCTCTCTTCCTGGCCTCGCCGCTCCTGGCGCTGGCCCTCAGGATGTCGCTGTCGCGCGCCCGGGAGTTCGCCGCCGACCTCACGGCCTCCGAGCTGCTCGGTAGCCCGCGCCCCCTCGCGTCGGCCTTGGCCAGGCTCGAGGGCGGACGGCGCTCGTGGCTGGGCCTAGTCTTCCCCTACGCGTCGGGCCGGGCGCCCTCCGCCTTCGATAGCCACCCGGCCAGCGCCGAGCGCATCCGTCGCCTCATGGCCCTGGAGCGCGCCTCGGGCGGCGGCCTTAGGGGCTACCTGGCCTCGGGCTAGCCGCGGGGCAGGATCGGCCCCCGATCGGTGCTCGGAAGTACTAGGCGGCGACCATCGGCAGCGCCAGGGCCCCGATGTGCGGTACGAGGGCGTCGCAGAGCCCTCGAGCCCGCGCGGTGGCGAAGGCGCCGTCTATCAGTATCGCCTGGCCGGCGCCCGAGGCTCGCGCGAACTCCATGTCGCGGACCGTGTCGCCGACCACGGCTACCTCGCTCGGCTCGAGGCGGGCGTAGGAGCAGAAGAGTTCCATGAGGTCGGGGTAGGGCTTGCCGCGCGCGACCGAGTCGTTGGTGCCTATGAAGCCGAAGGACGACAGGAGGCCCGCCGCCCTGAGCGTCGCGAGGGTGGAGGCCTCGTCGTCGGCGGTAGCCACGCCCAGAGCGAGGCCCGAGAGCCTGAGCCCGTCGAGCGCCGGCTTCGCCAGCCCCAGCGGCCTGGCCCTGAGGAGGGCCGGGTTCGCCGCTCCCGCGAGGGCGGCTCGGATCTCGGCCTCGCCGAGCCCGGGAATGGCCTCCCTCGCCGCGGCGGCTATCTCCCCGTTCGAGCCCTGGGCGAAGAGGCTATCGCCCGAGAAGCCGAAGCGGCCGACGCCCAGGGCGGCCGATAGCCGCGCCAGCTCAGCCGGCCCGGCCCCGTAGGCGCGGGCCACCGCGGAGGCGAAGCGCCTCCATACCGGTAGCCAGGTATGGGCGAAGTCTATGAGCGTACCGTCCTTGTCGAAGAGTATCCCTCGAATCTGCCGTGCTATCATGGCTACGAGCATCGCACCCCCCGAGCCCGGCGGTCAACCGCGACCGGTATCCCGGCGGTTAGGCCTCGGTTAGGATTCGCTTAATCGTCGCGGCGCGGCCGCAGGCCCTCGAGGAGCATGGTAACGTGCGAGGCCAGGCCCTCCTTGAGGTCGAAGGCGTCGCCCCTGGCGCACCACTCGAAGAGTATGCCTCGCATGGCCAGGACGACATGCTCGGCTGCCAGGTCCGGAGCCAGGTCGCGCCTGAGGCTCCCCTCGGCCTGGCCTCGCGCGACGAGCCCTCCGAGCGTTCGGTAGAGTTCCCTATCCTTGGAGACGAAGATATCGACGGGCAGGCGACCGGACACCTCGGCCCTATAGAGAGCGCGGAGCGTACGCCTGCCTATGAGTATGCGCATGGCGTCGGCGACCAGGGCCGAGAACTCGAGCAGGGCCGGTATCGCTCCCTTGCGCGGATCGAGGCCCCGGAAGAATTCCCGGTACTTATCGTCGAGCGCCTCGACGTAGGACGCGAGCAGGCTATCCTTGGAAGGGAAGTGGGCGTAGAAGGCCCCCTTGGTGACGGCGGCGGCCGCGCATATGGCCTCGACGCTCGTCTCCTCGTAGCCTTCGCTCACGAAGAGCCTGAGCGCCTCGCGCTCGAGCCTGCGCCTCGTCTCTAGGGCTGAGTCCCTTCGCCTCGTTCGCTCCCCGGCCATACCGCGACTCTAGCGCTTGACAGGCCGGGGAATCAAGCCTACCATTTTTTAACATACCGCAGTATCTGAATGAGATACCGAGGTACCTGAATCGATCCGAGGCATTGACCCGAGAGATACCGCGGTACTCGAAGCCGACGCGGTATCCGGGCGTTAGGGAGGTATTCCATGGACGCAAGCGCTTACGCGGCGCGTCGGGCTAGGCTTTCATCGATGATACGGACCCGAGGCCTCGACGCGTACGCGGTATCGACCGAGGACAACATCTGGTACCTCACGGGACTCGTCTATAGGCCGGAGGAACGACCCTTCGTCGTCGTACTGCGGGCCGACGGAGGCGCGACCCTCGTCGTACCGGAGCTGGAGCGCAGGCACCTCACCGAGGCCGGCTTCCCTGGAACGGTGGAACCCTATTGGGAATTCCCCTCTCCCCCGGGACGTCGCTGGCAGGACGCCCTAGCGCGCGCTCTCTCCGGTTGCGGATCGGTCGGGTATGAGGGTAAGGCAAAGGCGAGCCTCGCCGACTCGATTCGCTCGGCCGATCCAGGCGCGCGAGCCGTCGACCTCGTGGAGGAACTACGGCTCAGGAAGGATGCGGGCGAGCTCGAGGGCATCCGGAGGGCCGCCGCCGCCGCCTCGGACGCCATGGCTAGCCTCCTGGCCTCGGTCTATCCCGGGGCCTCCGTGCTCGAGTCGTTCATGGTATCCAAGGCTACCCAGGCGCGGCTCGTCAAGGATGGCTCCTTCAATCCCCTCATCACGCAACTCCTCACCGTGGCCTGGCCTGCGCCGCGGAGCTCCATGCCGCACAGCGTCCCCGGCGTAGGCGAGCGCTTCGGCGCCGGTCCCTGCGTCGCCATGTGCTACTTCAGGGTCTCGGGCTACGCGGCAGAATGCGAGCGTACCTTCTTCCTTGAGGCGCCGGGAAAGCGGGAACGGGAATTCTTCGAGGCCATGATGGAGGCTAGGCGACGGGGCCTTGCGGCGGTCAGGCCGGGCGCGCCCTGCTCGTCGGTCGACGCGGCCGCCAACGGCTGGCTGCGGGAACGCGGCCTCGGCGAGCTCCTCCTCCATAGGACGGGCCACGGCATCGGCCTCGGTAACCACGAGGAGCCCTGGCTAGCCGAGGGCGACGATCGCCCGCTCGAGCCGGGCATGGTGGTAAGCGTGGAACCGGGCCTGTACGTCGAGGGACTAGGAGGTTTCCGCCATTCCGACACGGTCCTCGTGACCGAGGACGGCTACGAGCTCCTTACGCGGGCGCCGATCGACGTCGATTCCCTGACGCTGCGAGGCGCCGGCCCGCTCGGGAGGCTCCGTGGCGCGCTCGTCCGGGCCGCCGTCGGGCTGCGCTTGGAGCGCGCCTAGCGCAGCTCCTCGGCGCGAGTCGCGAAGGATCCGAGCTCGAGGGTCAGGGCGGGCACGACGGGATACTCGACGCTCGGTCCGTTCTGGAGGCTCAGCGCCGCGAGGGCGCCGAAGGACTCCGATAGCCTGGCTCCGAGCCCGACGCTCGCGGAGAGCCTAAGGCTAAAGGATCCGTCGCCCGCGAGGCTCGGGGACAGCGCGGCTAGGCCCCCGCTCAGGTTGGCGAAGGCCAGGAGGTCCCCTCCGAGCAGCGGATGGAGGCTCCCGAGGCGGATTCGGTATTCCAGCCCGAGGCCCGCGACGTGCAGGCCTATCGAGTCGATGCCCCAGTCGGTGGCGCCGTAGAACATGCCGGGGCGCCGGAGGCTGGCCATGAAGGGCAGCGGAGCCTCGCCGAAGCCCTCGACGAGGCCGGAGAGGTCCGAGGTGACCGCCCAGGCAAGGCCCAGGGCCGAGCCCGCGGAGAGCGGCGCGGCGAGCTGCCCCGACAGGTCCAGCTGGGCGAAGCGGAGGCTTCCCCCGAGCGCCGGGTCGAAGAGGCGACCGTAGAGCCTGGCCTCGAGGCCGCGGAGGGGCAGGACTCTCGAGTCGAGCGAGTCGACGGCGAGGGCGGCGCGGAGGGCCCCGCCCCGGACCGTGGCCGCGCGCTCGGCCCCGGTCCCCGTCGAGAGCGCGTCCACGAGGTCCTCGAAGGAATAGCCCAGCATGATCTCGGCCCTTCGGCCCAGGGCGGCGCCGAGCCAGGCGCCGGCGCCGACGCTGCGGTAGGCGACGCCCAGGCTTATGGGCTCGCCGTCGGTGGAGTAGACGTCGTGCTCGTAGGCGTAGCGCGCCCAGGGCTTGAGGTAGGCGGGCCCTAGGGGCTGGAGGTACTCGACGGCGAAGCGCAGGTCGTTGATGACCGAGGCCGATGCCAGGAGGGCCGAGCCGGGTCCCGAGAGGTCGCGCAGGAGCAGCGCCGACGAGAGGGTTACGTCGCTCGCGTAGCTCCTCGAGTAGACGCCCCGGTAATCGAAGCCGACGAAGGCCGCGCTGGCCTTGGGCCTCTTGGGCGCCACGTAGACGAGGCCTCGCAGGGGAGCGCCGGTACCGGTTCCCGAGCGTTCCACGTCGAAGTGCACGAGGTCGAAGCGGCCGCTCGCGTAGACCGCGTCTATAGCCGCCGCCAGCTCCGAGGCCTCGTAGGCCCTGCCGTAGAGCGACGAGAAGGCAGCCGCGGCGAGCGCCCTATCGTCGTCGGTACCGCCGAGGACGCGTAGGCCGGAGAAGGCGGGGGGAGAGCCTCGCCCGCGCCTCCCTCTCACGCCTTCCGCCGGCCGCGTCGGCGTAGCCGGCTATGGAGAAGCCGCGAAGGTCGGCCTTGACGTAGACGTCGGCGTCCTCGCGGCCGGCCGCCATGTTGCGGGTTATCATGAGGTTGGCCGACTGGGCGGCTATGGCCAGGGGCGAGCCGAGGGACTCGATGCTCGCGGGACCGGGCGAGCGGCACTCGACCGCGATGACCACGTCGGCCCCGAGCTCCCGGGCCAGGCCCACCGGCAGGTTGTCTACGATTCCGCCGTCCACGAGCGTCCGGCCGCCGACCTCGTAGGGCCTGAAGACGCCGGGAATGGACATGGACGCCCGCATGGCCTCGGCGAGGGAGCCCGAGCCGAAGACCACCCTCTCGCCCGTCATGATGTCCGCGGCCACGGCTCGGTAGCGTATCGGCAGGTCGTCGAAGTCGCGAGCGCCGAGGGTATGGGCCGTGAGCACGGTGAAGAGCCTCAGTATGCCTTGGCCCGCTATGAGCCCGGAATCCAGGTCGAGGGCTCCGCCACGGAACCCGAGCCTCAGGGGATAGCGCCTATCCACCGCGTAATCGAGGCGGTCTCCGGGGTCGAGCGACCGGTCCACGAACAGCCTATCCCACTTGACCTCGGTTACGATTCGCTCCATCTCCTCGGGCGAGTACCCGGCGGCGTAGAGGCCTCCGACGATGGAGCCCATGCTTGTACCCAGCACCATGTCGACGGGTATGCCCGCCGCCTCTAGCTCCGCCAGTACGCCTATGTGCGCTATGCCGTAGGCCGATCCGCCTGAGAGTACGACGGCGACGACGGGCCTCCGAGGAGACGCTCCAGGGCCCGACCCCGCCGCGCCCGAACCCGGCTCGCCCGACCCCGGCTCGCCCGACCCCGCCGCGCCCGAACCCGGCTCGCCCGAGGCGGTATCGATGGAAGGCGGTTCCTGGGCCACGGCGGCCCGGGAGAGAGCAAGCGACGATATGGCTAGGGCCAGGGCTAGGGCTATGGTTTTGCGTCGTAGCATGGCGGCACCCCCGGGAATTGACTAGAAGGATAGGCGCGGCGTTGCGCGGAGGCAAGCGGCGGACAATACTAGAACGGGCGGCTCTAGTGCCGCAAGGAGCGGACATGGAAAGCATGAGGCTCAAGGCCTCGCTGGCC
>CAZNNA010000182.1:0-6936 GCA_964573825.1 uncultured Treponemataceae bacterium | reverse complement strand
TCCTCGGGCTCGAGGTCCTTGAAGCCTGACATGGAGCGAACCCGGGAGAAGAGCGAGGCTAGGCGCGCGGCCTCGGATTCTATGCGCTCGAGCGATGTCGGCACTATTCCATCGGTCTCCGAACTGTTCGTCCGTTCGAGGGCGGCTCGCGCCGTCCTCGCGGACAGCGATAGCGAGGCCAGGGGCGTCCGCGCCTGGTGCGCCAGGAAGGCGGAGGCCTCGCCCCATCCCTGGAGGGCGCGAAGCTCGGAGCGGGCTTTCTCTCTATCCGCCAGGGCCGCTACGAGCCCGTCCAGTTCCGCCTCTACCTCGCCGAACTCGTCGCGAGCCCCGGAGAAGAACCGGGCCGGGGGCTCTCCCCTACGCAGCGACAGCATCCCGTCGCGTAAGCGCGCCCATCGAACGGTCAGGTACCGCGAGGCCACGAGCGCCGCGACCAGGGCGACGATCGCCTCTATGGCGAAGAAGCCGATCCAGGCCAGGGCCGCGTTCATGCCGACGTCGCGCTCGAGCACCGACCTTTTGGCAAGATCCTTGCGGAGCGGCGATAGCGCCTCGGCGAAGGCTGTATCGAGCGCGGGGTCGGCCAGCCGGAGCGCGGCGCCCTCGGCGAGGCTCGCCAATCCATCGATGGCGTCTGAGACTGATCGGAGGCTATTCTCGGCCTCCCCGGTGGATAGGCGCGATACGCCGATAGCCGCCGCGCCTAGCAGTAGGATCGATAGCGTGAACGTGGAAAGGAATATGCGGGCTCGGAGCGTCATGGTATCAATAATACGGCGCCATGCCGGGCGCGTCGAGTTCCAGGTAGGCTGCCGCCGGGCGGTAGCCCCAGACCACCATGGCATCGTATTCAGGATCGTCCGGGAACTCGAGCGTTACCTTGGCCCCTACGGCCAGCGGAAAGCCCTTCTGGGCCAAGCCGCCAAGGGGTATGCGGGCGAAGCGCGAGGCGATGAGCCAGGCGGTCTCGAAATCGCCTGCGGCATGGGTGCCGCCGGTCTCGGATACGAGGACGGCGTAGCGCCTACCGTCGTACCGGATATCGCGGAAGGCCTCTCCCTTGGTATCCCCTGCCCATACGATAGCCCTGACGCGAAGCGTGAAGGTAGCGTCTACCAGCCTGGCCAGGTCGCCCGAGGCAGGCCCCTCGAGCTCGAGCGACGCGTAGATCGCCTCGTCGTCGCGCACCGGGCGAAGCGACAGGGGAGGGGGATCGGCGGCCTCCGCGAGTCCAAGGAAGGCCGCTATAGATAATACCAGACGCTTGAGCCAGGAATCCATCGGGCATCCGTCATTTCCCGCGTCGGCTCGAGTAGCTGGCGCTCATGGCCCTGTAGGAATCGAGCATGCGCTCTTCCTCGGACTTGCCGCTCGAGAGCATGATGATCCCGGACACCAGGCTCGGCAGGGTCCAGCTCATGGTTCCGAGGACGCGGGAATGGAAGTCGGTCCAATCGCTCGTCGCAGCGGCCGCTATCGCGTGTCCGCCTGCCGCCGCTAAGGGCATGGAGATATTGACGAGGCCCCCAACGAGCCGCTGGCGCTTGGCGTTGTCGGCTAGCTCCTTCATGATGCCGTAGGCTATGGCCTCCTGGACCACGGGGTCGCGTTCGGCGAAGAGATAGGCGTATTCCTGCTTATAGGCGTCGTCGGGCTTAGCCAGGAGCCCGATGCCTATGCCGCCCAGGACGAGGCCGGCGCCCGAGGTCCCGATCGAGAGGCCGCGGACGAGCATCTGGCCGCTTGCATCGGAGTAGAGCGCCCCCGCCGACGGCGGTACGAAGGAATACCCGAGCCCGGCGAGGCCCGCGGCCAAGAGGACTCCGCCCGTGGCCGTCAGTACCACGCCGCCCGTGCGGTCATCGCGCTCGTCCTTCTCGAAGTAATCTCCGAGCAGGGATAGCGCGAACTGCGGATCGGCCCCTTCCGCCGGCTTGGGGTTAGGAAGGGGCGTGGAGGATTGGGCGAAGGTCGAGGAAAGGATGAAGAAGGTCAGTGTGCAGAAGGCCGCGGTTCGTTTCATCGTGTCTCCAGTTTCCCGAATGTTGGTGCGCGCTGGCCTCGCCGCTGACTCGTCGAAGGCGAGCTCTGATATGGTGCTGGCTCCTCGACAGCCCGCGGACCAAGTATAGTCCACGTAACAGGCTTCGGGGAACTAGGACCAGCGCGCAATTCTACTATTTAGTAATGCAATAGGTGTGCCAAATATTGCTTGCGATAGCTGTAAAAATTTCTTATGCCTTGATTATACTCTCTTTGTAGTTCCTCGAAGCTTGATATAGATCAAATGGAGTACGAAAGAGCGAGTCTCGGGTTCTCGGTAATGATAACGAGACTATCCTCGTCTGCTCGGCTGGTCGGTACCGTATCAAGGTTCGAGTGACTACCTATCTGCCCCGATAGGCATGGGTATCGAATATGATAGGGTTCGTAATGTGTTCTTGACCGACCTCAAGGCCTTTATCTATAATGTAAGCGCTTACATGGTTGTATCACAAACGGCCATAGCTCTTGAGGGGGATGATGAGTCGGGTTTCCAGGGTTCCAACGATTGACGACGTCGCCGCGCTCGCACGCGTTTCCATAGCTACCGTGAGCCGCGTCGTCAACGGCAACTCCGCCGTGTCGCCTGCGACGCGGGCGAGCGTCGAGAGCGCCATAGCGGCCTTGTCCTTCTCTCCACGCGCCACGGCACGCAAGCTCGCGGGCGGTAGGTCTATGACCCTAGGGCTTCTCGTGCCTGAGATATCCGGAGACTTCTTCGTACCCTTGCTGCGGGGCATAGAGCGCTCTGCCTCGGAGGCGGGCTATGGCCTGATCGTGCGGACGTCTCCCCATCCTATGGCGAGCCAGGCCGGCGCCCTCGCGTTGGCAGCCTCCCTGAGGGATGCCGTTGACGGCATGCTGCTCTTCGCGGACTGCGCCTGCGATGCCATGATCGGCGCGTGCGAGGGGCTAGGCCTGCCGGCAGTCCTCCTCTATAGGGAAGCGCCCGAGGGCAGCGGCACTCCGAGCGTCACGGTGGAGAACGAGGCTGGAGCCTTCGCGGCGGTTACGCATCTTATCGATACGCATGCCAGCCAACGGCCGCTGTTCGTAGCGGGACCGAGGGGTAACCACGACGCGGCGGCGCGCGAGCGAGGCTACCGCGCCGCCCTCGCGGCGAGGAACCTAGCCTGTGGCCAGGAGCTCGTCGTCGAGGGGGGCTTCAGCGGAGAGCGAGCCAAGGCTGCGGTAAGCGACGCGCTCAGCAGGAGGCTCAGGTTTGACGCGATCTTCGCGGCGGACGATGGCTCGGCCTTCGGGGCCATGGACGCGCTCGTAGCTGGGGGACTCAAGGTAGGCGAGGATATTCCCGTCATGGGTTTCGACGACGTATCGGCGGCGGCACTGGCGCGGCCGGGCCTCTCGACGGTGAGGTCCCCGGCCGGGGATATAGGCGCGCTGGCTGTCAGTACCCTCGTCGGCTCGCTGGCCATAGCGGGGAGACAGGCCGAAGGTACTGATAATAAAAAATTGCGGCAGGAATCGAGGTCGAAGGTGTTGCCGACCGCGCTCGTCATACGCGAGTCGTGCGGGTGCCGCGCAGGTCTCGCGCGTATTCAGGAAAGGACATAGCATGAAGGTTTGCGTTATAGGCGGCGGCTCGACCTACACGCCCGAGCTGGTCTCCGGTTTCCTCGACCGGGCCGAGGCCATGGGCCTCGACGAGCTCTGCCTGATGGATATCGACGAGCGTCGCCTCGATATCGTGGGCGGCTTCGCGCGACGCATGGCGGAGGCCGCCGGAGCGCGCTTCTCGGTAAGCCTGGAGACGGATCGCTCCCGGGCCATACGCGGTTCGGACTTCGTGGCTACGCAGTACCGCGTGGGCCAGATGGAGGCGAGGAGAGGCGACGAGTACCTCGGAAGGCGCCACGGGCTCGTAGGGCAGGAAACGACCGGAGTGGGCGGCATGGCCAACGCCCTGCGCACGGTACCCGTGGCCCTCGATATCGCCCGCGACGCGGCGCGCCTGGCACCTAGGGCGCTTATCGTCAACTTCGCCAACCCCTCGGGACTCGTCGCCCAGGCCCTCGCCGACCGAGCGCCCGAAGTGGCCTCGGTCGGCGTCTGTAATGTAGGTATTACTGCTTCGATGAAGCTGAGGACCCTCTACGGCAGGCTGTCCGGCGACGAGCCCGAGCCCGGCCGCGTGGTCCTCGAGACGCTCGGCCTCAACCACCTGACCTGGCACCGAGGCTTCTACGTAGACGGCACCGATCGCTGGCCGGAACTCTTCCCGGTCATTCTAGACGAGTTGGAGGCCGAGGGTCATCCCGGCTTCGATCGTCGAACGCTGGAGATCCTCGGCATGCTACCAAATTATTACTTAAAATATTTCTATTACACCTCGAGGATGGTGGCGGAGCAGGCGGCCTGGCCTCCCTCTCGCGCGGAAGAGGTCATGCGGGTAGAGAAGACCCTCCTTGAGCGTTACGCGGATCCCGGGTTGCGCGAGGCGCCGCCCGAGCTCATGGAGCGCGGCGGAGCCTATTATTCGCAGCTGGCTACCAAGGTGATAGCCGACTACGCAGGGGCGCCCGATCCGGCGGGTAAGCGCGGCGGCGTCCACGTCGTCAACGTACCTAATCGCGGCGCCGTCCCCTCCTGGCCCTCCGATTGGGTACTCGAGCTGCCCGCGAGGGTGGACGACGAAGGCGTCAGGCCGCTTCCGTCGCGGCCGCTGCCTCCGGCCCAGTTCGCCTTGGTCGCGGCGGTCAAGTCCTACGAGCTCCTTACTATAGAGGCGGCCGTCTCGGGCGACCGCAAGGCGGCCTACGAGGCGCTCCTGGCCCATCCCCTAGGGCCCGAGGCCGATAGGGCGGGTGCGGTGCTCGATGACATGCTCGAGACCAACCGGGCCTGGCTGCCGGCCTTCTTCGGCGGGAGCAAGGCATGAGGATGTTCCTGGGGCTCGACGTCGGCGGCTCGCGTACGCGCTGCCTCGTGGCCGACGAAGGCGGGCAGGCCCTCGGCTACGCCGAGACGGGGCCGGGGAGCCACGAGATAGTCGGCTGGGACGGGCTACGGTCTGCCTTGAAGGAGGCGACTACGGTCGCCCTCCGAAAGGCGGGAGTCGACCTGGCCGGCATAGCGGCTATCGGCGCCGGCGTGGCCGGCTACGACTGGCCCTCGGAGCGGGAACCGACGCTCCAGGCCCTGGCGGCGCTGGGCGCCCGCTGCCCGGTGGACCTCCGCAACGACTCGGCGCTCGGCCTGGCCGCCGTGGCGGACGAGGGCGTCAACCTGTGCTCCGGCACGAGCAATAATTGCTACGGCTATTGGGGGGGGCGCCAGGGCGGGCTCGCGGGCGCGAGCCTCCTGGCCGGCGAGGAGGGCGGCGCGACGGAGATGGCTATGCTAGCCCTGCGCGCCATCAACCATGCCCGCATCCTACGCTCGCCGCCCACGACGCTCTCCCGGCTCGTTCCCGAGGCGGCCGGCTTCTCCGGCCCGGACGCCCTCGTCGAGGCCGTCGCCAAGGGGCGCCTGTCGCCGAGCCCCGAGTGGGCGCCCCTCGTCTTCGCCGCGGCCCGCGATGGCGACGCGGCGGCGCTCGGCATCATCGAGCGCTCGGGCGAGGAACTCGGCCGCTCGGCCGTGGCCGTGATGCGCCAGCTAGGACTAGCGGGGCAGCCGCCGTCGGTAGACCGGGTTGAGCCGATAGAAATTCCCTTGGTACTATCGGGTAGCCTCTTCGGCCTAGAGCCGGAGCTCGCTCCGATGATAGGGCGGGTCGTCAGGGCGGCGGCGCCCGGCGTCCGGCTCGTCAGGCTCGCGGCCCCTCCCGTCGTAGGCGCCGCGGCCTTGGCCATGCGGGCGATTGGCGCCGACGTCGCTGCCGCGAGGCCTAGGCTCGCCAGGTCGGCCGTGGAGCTCTCGGGCGCGCGCTCTTGATTAGCCGGGCCGGGTGCGGCATAGTCCTACCCATGCGCTTTACGAGAACGTTGTTGCCCGCCTTGGCGGCGGCCCTGGCTTGTACTATCGGGGCCTTCGCCCAGGCCGGCGCGCCTTCCGGCGACGAGGCCCGCGCTCGCCTCATAGCTGTAGCCCTTCGCTACAAGGGCGTCCCCTACGTCTACGGCGCCGAGTCGCCCGAGGCCTTCGATTGCTCGGGCTTCGTCCGCTACGTCTACCGCGAGGCCTTCGGCCTTACGCTCCCGAGGAGCGCCCGCGATTATCCAGGCATCGGTACGCCCATAGACTGGCGTGAGGCCAAGCCGGGCGATGTCTTCATCTACGACACCGTGGGGGGGAGGCCGAGCCACGTCTCCCTCTTCATGGGCGATGGCAAGGTCATCCATGCCGTCTCCGCCGGTCCGATGACCGGGGTGATACTGTCGCCTCTCTCCGATCGCTACTGGTCGGCCCGGCTCATCGCCGCCCGTAGCGTCATAGCCTCGCGCCCGCCCATGGCAGCGGCAAAGCCCGAGTCGCCTGCCGAGCCCCAGGCGGCTTCGAAACCGGCTGTTCCCGCCAAGCCTGCCGCTCCGTCGGCCAAGCCGGCCGCGACGACGAAGCCAGCCGCCGGGACTCCCTCTGCGTCGACGAAGCCCGCCGCGACGGTCGCGGCGGCGGAGGAGATAGTCATAGCTGACCTCGGCCTGTCGATACCGCCGAAGAAGACCGAGGAGGTCGATAGCATACCGACGGCGGCGGGCACCGGCGTCGCCTTCACGCTGACCAACGACACGGGCAAGGATGGCAGCTTCATCGTCTTATTCTTTAGGGTGAACCCGAAGACCTATAAGCTCGAGCCGCTGCACGAGGAGAAGCTGAGGCTCGCGGCCAAGGCTTCCCATGGCCTGCCTCCTTACCGCTTCATGGAGGCTGGCAAGTACAAGCTCGTCGTCAAGGATTCCTGGGGCAACCAGCTCCTGTCGCGGGAGT
>CAZNNA010000181.1:0-6957 GCA_964573825.1 uncultured Treponemataceae bacterium | reverse complement strand
AGGTTCTCGAGCATGTAGAGCGCCACCATCTGCTCGCGGGCGTCGGCGAGCGCCGAGTCCATGTTACCGAGTCGCATGGCTATGCGATCGGGATCGCCGCCCTTCTCGGTCTGGTAGAGCACGTCCAGGAGGTACTTCTGGGCCTCCCACGACTTGAGGTGCAGCGTCGTGGCCCGGGCGCTCAGGTCGTTATAGACGTCGTGCATGGTATCCAGGGCGCCGACCAGGGCGCCGAAGCCGTTGAAGGCGGCCAGGAGCATGAGCGCGAACGAGGCGAAGACCGTACAGGCCAGGGCCACGAATTTAAAGCGTATGCTCAAGCGACGCCTGGGTACCGAGACCGGTTGTGAAGCTACGGGCATGTAATCCTCGCGTGGAATTATGGTGTTAACATGGCAGAACTGGAGATATTGTGGCCGGGTTTTAGGTATTTGTCAATTTATATGAAACTTTTTTTCATCGAAATAGTACTAGGCCCGCTCGGTCCATTCAAGGATAGCCCTAAGGAAAACGGGCCCGTAGGACTCGGCCTTGGCCTCGCCGACCCCGTGGACCTGCCTGAATTCCGATGGTACCTTGGGCGTCTTGGCCGCCATGTCCTTGAGCGTCTTGTCGCTGAAGATGACGTAGGCGGGCACCTCGTGCTCGTCGGCCAGGCGCTTGCGCACGGCCTTGAGCCGCTCGTAGAGCTCCGGGTCGCCGTCGGCGGAGGCGAGCGCCTTGGCCTTGGGAGCGGCGGCCTTGCGCTCCTCGAAGCCGACGAACCGCACGAGCGGGATAGCCTTCTCGCCCTTCAGGACGGGCATGGTCAGCTCCGTCGGCTGCAGCGCGAGCCCCCTGTCGTAGGCCACGGCCGCGTAGCCGGCGTTGACGAGCTGGCTACCGTACTCCATCCATTCCTCGAAGCGAAGCTCGCGGCCCGCCCCGAAGGTCTTGAGCTCGTGCCAGCCCTGGTCGGCGACCTCCTTGGCGTGGCTCCCCCGGAGTATCAGCGCGCAGTGCCGTAGGCTCGCCTTGCCCCGCGTGCGGTAGACCGCCGACAGGAACTTCTGGGCTATGACGGTACCGTCGAAGGTCTCCGGGGGATGCTCGCAGACGTCGCAATGGCCGCAGTCCTCTTGCACGTTCTCGCCGAAGTAGGCAAGGAGGATGCGCCGCCTGCATTGCGGCGATTCGGCGTACTGCCTCATCCTGTCGAGCTTGGCGGCCAGGAGCTCCCGGCGCTCGGGGCTGGCGTCCTCGAGGAATTTGAGCTGCTGGGCCACGTCGGCGAAACTATAGAAGAGCAGCGTATCCGCAGGCAGGCCGTCGCGGCCGGCCCTGCCTATCTCCTGGTAGAAACCCTCGAGGTTCTTGGGCAGGTTCCAGTGGACCACCCAGCGCACGTTCGACTTGTCTATGCCCATGCCGAAGGCCACGGTGGCGCACATGACGGTAGTATCGTCCCTGAGGAAGGAGTCCTGTATCCTATGCCGCTCCTCGGCGCCCATGCCCGCGTGGTAGGCCGCGGCCTGGTACCCGAGGGATCTCAGCTTCTCGGCCAGGTCCTCGGTCCCGGCCCGGCTCAGGCAGTAGACTATGCCGGATTGCCCCCGGTGGTCCCGGAGGAAGGACTTGAGCCGTTCGAGGCGCTGCTGGCCCGGCAGTACCGCCAGGTGCAGGTTGGGCCTATCGAAGCTGTCCTGGAAGACCGACGACTCCTCTATCGACAGCTGGCTCAGGATATCCCTGCGTATGGCAGGGTCGGCCGTAGCGGTCAGGGCGACGAGCGGCACCCCCGGCAGGAGCTGGCGGAGGCGGCCCAGCTGGGTGTACTCGGGCCTGAAGTCGTGCCCCCAGAAGGAAATGCAGTGGGCCTCGTCGACGGCCACGAGCCTTACGTTCCACTGCGGCAGGCGGGCGGCGACGCCCCCGGAGAACAGCTTCTCCGGGCTGATATAGAGGAGCCGCAGGCGTCCTCCTACTATGTCCGCGAGGACCGCTTCCGCTTCCTCGGGCGACTGGGTGCTATTGAGGACCGCGGCAGCCACCCCGGCCGACTGGAGGGCGGCCGTCTGGTCGCGTTGCAGGGCCACGAGCGGGCTGACAACCAGGGTCAGCCCGTCCAGGCAGAGGGCCGGCACCTGGAAGCAGAGGGACTTGCCGCCGCCCGTGGGCATGAGCACGAGAGCGTCCTTGCCTTCGAGGACGTGGGCTATCACCCGTTCCTGGAGGGGATGGAAGCGCTCGTAGCCGAAGACGCGCTTGAGGACGCCCCTGGCAGCCTGTAGGCCGCCCTGCCTCACGGGCAACCCCACGCGAAGCCCTCGAAGACGACGCTAGCCGCCGCCTCGCCGCGACGGAACTCGGTCAGGGGCGCGAAGCGCTCGCCCGAGCGCTGGTAGCGGAAGACCGAGCGCGTATCGGGATGTATGATCCAGTACTCGCGCACGCCTTCCGGCCAGGCCCGCCATTCGGCCAGCGTAAGGCGCCCGTCGCGCTTAAGCGCGCTCGTACCGTCAGTCCTTGCCATGCCTTCACCCCCGATGCCCTCAGTATACCATAGCGCGGCGCTCGAGGGCCAACGGAGGCCCAAGGCTAGGCGACGTATCCCGCCTCGGGTTCGCGCCCGCGCGGCGCGGAGCGAAGCGGCGGGCGAGTAGACCGGAAAACGATACGGCGGCGAGCCCGTGAGGACCCGCCGCCGTATCGATTGACATAGGAACGCTTACGCTAGGCATCCGCCTGGGTTCGCCGTGGCGACGCCCATCGGATCAGCCGCTAGCCCCGGTAGCAGAGCACCGGGCAGCGGGCCGCGGCGACCTCGTCGAGCCGCCCGACGGGCGTCGCGTGCGGCGCCTCGCGCAGGAGCTCAGGCGTAGTCCTGGCCTCCTCGGCTATCTTGAGCATGGCCTCCACGAAGGCGTCGAGCGTCTCCTTGCTCTCGGTCTCCGTGGGCTCGACCATGAGCGCCTCGGGCACGATGAGCGGGAAATAGATTGTCGGCGGGTGGTAGCCGTAGTCTATCATACGCTTGGCTATGTCGAGCGTATGGACGCCCTCGGCGAAGTTGCCCATGGCCACGAACTCGTGCATGCAGGTCCGCCCGTACTTGAGCGGGAAGGCCTTCTCGAGCCGCGCCTTGAGGTAGTTGGCGTTGAGCACGGCGTTCTCGGCCACGCGACGGAGGCCGTCGCCCCCGAGCATGAGGAGGTAGGTGTAGGCCCGTACGAGCACGCCGAAGTTGCCGTTGAAGAGCTTCATGCGGCCGATGCTCTTGGCCGGCGTCTCCAGGGCGTAGGCGCTCCCCTTCCTCACCGCCAAGGGGCCCGGTAGGTAGTCCTTGAGGACGGCCGCCGCGCCGACCATGCCGACGCCGGGACCGCCGCCGCCGTGCGGGGTCGAGAAGGTCTTATGGAGGTTGTAGTGCATCACGTCGATGCCAACGTCGACGGGACGCAGGACCCCGGTCAGGGCGTTCATGTTGGCGCCGTCGCCGTACACGAGGCCGCCCGCGGCGTGGACGATGCGCGCTATCTCCTCGATGTTGCGCTCGAACAGCCCCAGGGTGCTCGGGTTCGTTATCATGATGCCCGCGACGGTGTCGTCGCAGGCCGCCTTGAGCGCGTCCATGTCGACGCCGCCGTCGGCGGCGCTCGGTATGGTCAGGGTCGCGAGCCCGGCCATGGTGCAGGAGGCGGGGTTGGTACCGTGGGCGCTGTCGGGAATGAGCATCTTCAAGCGCTTATCGTCGCCTCGGGCGCGATGGTAGGCGCGTATCATGAAGACGCCCGCGAGCTCGCCGTGGGCCCCGGCCGCCGGCTGGAGGCTTACGCCGGCGAAGCCGCCGGTCGCCTTGAGTCCCTCCTGCAGGCGATAGAGGAGCTCGAGCGAGCCCTGGCTACGCGCCTCGGAGACCAGGGGATGGGCGCCGCGCCAACCGGGCTGGCTCGCCGCGACCTCGTTGGCCTTGGGGTTATACTTCATCGTGCAGCTACCCAGGGGATAGAACTGCGTATCTATGGCGAAATTCTTCTGCGACAGGCGCGTGAAGTGCCTGACCACCGTCAGCTCGTCGAGCTCCGGCAGCCTGAGCTCCTCGCGGGCGAGGCCGGCGGGAACGGGCGTCGCGGGCACGTCGCAGGCGGGCAGGGCCACGCCGACGCGGCCGGGGCTCGACAGCTCGAAGGCCAGGGGTTCGGGTATCAGATTCATGCCGAGGCCTCCTTGAGGGAGCTCGCCAGGAGCTCGATCTGCGCCTTGGTGTTCATCTCGGTAACGCAGACGAGGAGTTCGTGGGTTCGCTCGGGGTAATAGCGCGATAACGCGAGTCCTGGCACGACGCCCCGCCGCTCGAGGGTATCGACCATGGCCTGGGCGCGGATCGGCGTCTTGACGACGAACTCCTTGAAGAAGGTTCCCGGGGCCACGGCGAAGCCGGGCAGGGCGGCAATGAGGCCCGCGGCGTAGTGGGCCTTGTTCCAGCACAGCTCGGCCACGGCCTTGAGGCCGCCCTTGCCGAGGGCCTCCAGGTAGATGGTCGCCTGCAGCATCACGAGCCCCTGGTTGGAGCAGATGTTGGAGACGGCTTTCTCGCGGCGGATATGCTGCTCGCGCGCGGACAGCGTGAGGACGAAGCCTCGCCTGCCCTGGGCGTCGGCGGCCTGCCCCACGATGCGGCCGGGCATCTTGCGCACGAATTTCTGGGTGGCGCCCATCATGCCCAGGAAGGGCCCGCCGTAGTTCATAGCGTTCCCCAGGCTCTGGCCCTCGGCGGTCACTATGTCCGCCCCGAGCGCGCCCGGGCTCTTCACGAGCCCGAGCATGATGGGGTCGCAGGCGACGATGAAGACGGCCCCGGCCGCGTGGACGGCGTCGGAGACGCCCGACAGGTCGTGGACGCGGCCCTCGAAGTCGGGATACGAGGCGACGAAGGCCGCTACGCCCTCGCCGAGTCCGGCAGCCGCGGCGGCGGGCTCGGCCGCGTACTCCTCTACGGAGACGTCGAAGGCGGAGAGGTAGGTCGAAAGCACGCCCTTGTACTCGGGGTGCAGGGCGGCGGGCACGAGGACGCGCCGCCGGCCCGGGCCGCCGTGGTTCAGGGCCATGACGACGGCCTCGGCCAGGGCCGTGGCGCCGTCGTAGTGCGAGGCGTTGACCGTGTCTACGCCGAGGAGCTCGGCGGCCATCGACTGGTACTCGAAGATGGCCTGGAGGGTTCCCTGGGAGACCTCGGGCTGGTAGGGCGTGTAGGCCGTGAGGAACTCGCCCCTCGAGGCCAGGGCGGGCACGAGGGCGGGTATGAAGTGGTTGTACGCGCCGGCGCCCAGGAACCAGGCGCTCGACGAGGCCGACAGGTTCTTGGCCGCGAGGGCCTCTATCTCCCTCAGGGCCTCGAGCTCGGAGACGCCGTTCGGCAGGCCCAGGTCCGGGAAGCGCTTGCCGGCCGGCAGGTCGGCGAAGAGCTCCTCGACGGACCCGGCCCCGATGGCGGCGAGCATGGCCGCGCGGTCGGAGTCGGTATTGGCTATGAAGGGCACGGCCTACTCCTTGCCGGCTTCCGCCTCGTAGGCCTCGGGGGACAGGAGCCCGTCCCACTCGGCGGGAACGGAGGCCTCGACCGCTATGAGCCAGCCGCCGGCGTAGGGCTCGCGGTTGACGAGGGCCGGATCGCCGGAGAGCGCGTCGTTCACGGCCGCCACCTTGCCGGACAGCGGCATGTAGACGTCGCTCGCCGCCTTGACCGACTCGACGACGCCGAAGGCCTCGCCCTGCCTGAGGACCTTGCCCACCTCGGGCAGCTCGATGAAGACTATGTCGCCGAGGGCGCCCTGGGCGTGGTCGGAGATACCGATAAGGTAGCGGTTCCCGTCCTTGCGGGCCCATTCGTGCGACGACCTGTAACGCGCGTTCTTGTCGATGCTCATGGATCTTCCTCCTAGTAGTGTCTCGGGTTCGGTCTATAGCCTAAGGGATCAGCGCCGGTAGGTCGGCACGTAGAGCGGTCGCTTGACTATGACGGCGGGAGCGGGCTTGCCGCGGATGACGACCCGCAGGGGGTCGCCGACCTTGCCCGCGCCCGGCTCGACGAGGGCGTTGGCGGCGAAGGCCTTGGCGGTCGGGCAGAACATGCCGGCTACCACGGTTCCGACGCGGCGGCCGGCCTCGTCCTGCACCTCGAAGCCCTCGCGGGGGACGCCGCCCTGCACGGTAAGGCCGACGAGCTTGCGCTGAACGCCTGAGGCCTGGAGCGCGAGGAGGGCATCCTTGCCCACGAAGTCCTTATCGAAGTCGCAGGCCCACTTGAAGCCCGACTCCAGCGGGTAGATATCCTGGCTTATCTCGTGGCCGTGGAGCGGCATGCCGGCCTCGAAGCGCAGGCTGTCGCGCGCGGCGAGCCCTATGGCTCGCGTCTCTATGCCGCGCTTCTCGCCCTCCGACAGGAGCCCGGTCCAGAGCCTCTCGGCCTCGCCGGCCGGGAAGAAGAGCTCCACGCCGTCCTCGCCGGTATAGCCGGTGCGCCCCACGAGGCAGGGCACGCCGAGCACCTTGGCCCGCCCGGAGGTGAAGCGCGGATAGGCCGATATCGATTGGTCCGATACCAGGTCCAGGAGCTCTATGGCCCTGGGCCCCTGTACCGCTATCATGTAGGTCTCGTCGGAGCGATCGACCAGGGAGACGCCCGCCGGCTTACGGGCCTCGAGCCAGGCCACGTCCTCCGCCCTGTTAGAGGCGTTCACGACTATCCACCAGGCGCCGGGAATCCTGTAGATGAAGAGGTCGTCGATGACGGTGCCGCGATCGTTGAGGAGTAGCGAGTAGCGGGCGTCTCCGTCCTTCATGTCAAGGACGCGGGCGCTGACCATGCGCGATACGAAGGCGTCGGCGCCGGGGCCGCTCACCTCGAGCTGGCCCATGTGGTCGATGTCGAACAGGCCCACGGAACGCCGCGTCACGAGGTGCTCCTCGACGGCTCCC
>CAZNNA010000180.1:0-6960 GCA_964573825.1 uncultured Treponemataceae bacterium | reverse complement strand
CCTTGCAGTTCTCGTAGTGCTGCTCGGCCAGGATGGTCGTCGGCGCCAGGAAGGCCACCTGCTTGCCGCCCATCACCGCCTTGAAGGCTGCGCGCATGGCGATCTCGGTCTTCCCGTAGCCCACGTCGCCGCATACCAGGCGATCCATGGGTCGCTCGCTCTCCATGTCTCGCTTGACGTCGTCGATGCAGGACAGCTGATCGACCGTCTCCTCGTAGGGAAAGGCGGCCTCGAAGGCGTTCTGCCACTCGCCGTCCGGCGGGAAGGCGAAGCCCCGGGCCAGCTTCCGCCGGGAGTATATGCGAATGAGCCGCTCGGCCAGGTCCTCGACGGATTTCTTGACCTTGTTCTTGCGGTTCTCCCAGGACTTGGAGCCCAGCCGGTCCAGGCGCGGCTCGTCGCCCTCGTTGCCGATGTAGCGCTGGACCAGGTTCACCTGCTCGATAGGTACGAAGACGCTCTCCTCGTCGGCGTACGCTATCTTAACGTAGTCCCGGTCGTTGCCCATGACCCTGACGCGCTCTATGCCGGAGAACCGGCCTATGCCGTAATTGACGTGGACGACGAAGTCGCCGGGATTGAGCTCGACGAAGGTATCGATGACCTTGGAACGCGCGCTCTTCAGCGACTTCGGAGGCCGCTTGCGGCGCCCGAATATCTCGCCTTCGTGCACGAAGGCCAGGCGCACCGCCGGTATGGTGAAGCCCGCGGACAGGCCGCTCGGGTGCACGTTGATTGCCGGCGAGGCGGGCGCGGCCTTGCCGCCCGGTGCCTTGCCGACCGGTGCATTACCGCCCTGCGACTTGCCTTCCGGAGCGGGCGGAGGCAGTACGAGCGACGATATCCGCTCGGCCTGCACGGCGTTCTCGGCGAAGATATGTACCTCGTACCCGGCCTTGAGGAGCGAACCCAGCTCGTCCCTGAAGTAATTGACGTTTCCGAAGAACGAGCGAGGCGGTTCGGAGCCGAAGGCGAGGCGTCCCTCGGACTCAGCGTCCTTAAGCGACCAGGCTACCAGGGCCCTCGGAGCGGAGGCCGCCGCGGCCTCGAAGTCCACGAGCACGAGCTCGGGAGGGGGTACGGGACCTTCGATCAAAGCCTTTCGGTAGAGGCCCGAGTACTCGCGCTTGACCGCCTCGGCCTGGCCGGACAGGCGCTCGCGCTCCAGCAGTACGACGACGTCGTCCTCGCCCAGGTACTCGAAGACGCTCGACACTCGCCCGAGGGCCAGCGGGTAGAGCAGTTCCTCGCCCCTGGCCTCGCCGGAGGCCGAGAGTTCCTCGACGAGGGCGGCTATCGCCCCCGATCGGTCCTCGCCGGCCGGGGCCGGGCAGGCGGAGAGGGCCTTGCCAGCGGCCAGGGCCAGCTCCGGCGTCCAGACGAACTCCCTGGCCGGCCTAAGGAGCACGGAACGCGGCTTCTCCGGTTCCGAGGCCTGCGATACGGGTTCGAAGCGCTTGAGCTCCTCGACCTCGTCGTACTCGAAGACAACGCGCAGGGCCGTGTCGTCCCCCGGCATGTAGACGTCAAGGACCTCGCCCCTGAGGGCGAACTCCCCGGGCAGGCTCACCCGCGGTACGCGGAGGTACCCCCAGGCGGCCAGGCGGTCGGCCAGGGCAGCCGCGTCAATGGAGTCTCCCTTGGAGATTCGGAAGAGCCCCTGCTCGAAGCGCTCGCGGGGCGGGACGGGCGTCATGGCCGCCCGCTGCGAGACGACCATGATCCTTGGGCCCTCTTCGTCGAGCATGGCCGCGAGGGCCGCGCTCCTCTGGCCGAAGGCCGCGGAGCGCGGTTCTACCGGCCGGTAGGCCGCCGTCTTCCACCAGGGCACAACCAGGCCCTCGACGCCCGCCGCCGCGCAATCGTCGGCGAACGCCTCGGCCTCCGCGTCGCTCGGCGTCACCACGAGATAGCGCCTTGCCCTATCGCGCCGCGTATCCTCGCGCCGCGTATCCTCGCGCCGCGTATCCTCGCGCCGCGTATCCTCGCGCCGTAGCGAGGCTGCCAGGAGGAAGGCGGCCAGCGGCATCTCGAGTTCGGAGCAGTCTATGGGATAGGGACCGCGCTCGAGCCTCCCGAGCGCCGCGGCGACCGGTTCGTAGGAGATAAGGCGTTTAGAAACCTCGACAAGGCGTAAGGAGTTCATGCGATTCGTCCGATAATGAAGCAGGATAACGCGCCGCCTGATAGTACACGAAGCGAGGCGGCGGGTACAAGGAGACGTCGCAGTGTATCCGAAGAGACGTGTCGTAGCCTCGCTCATCGCAGCCCTCGCCCTGAGCTCGGCGGCGGCCCAGGCGGAGCTTTCAATAAGCTACTTCGACAAGCGGGTCTATACGCCAGGGGCGGACGTCTTCGTCAAGGTAAGCGTACGCAACGGCGGGCCTACCCCATGGCGCTTCAAGCTAGCCGACGACAAGCGCCGCTCCATAGCCTTCGACGTACGGACCCTATCGAACCGCAGGCTCGAGCCGAGCGAGACCCTGAGGCGGGTCCTCGCCTCCGCGAGCCCCGCCTACTACCGGGATGTCATCCTGCAACCGGGAGAGGAATACGCCTTCGTCGAGAACGTCGCCGACTACGTCTCCCTCTCGGAGCCAGGGGCCTTCGTCATAGTCTGCTCGCTCTTTCCCGAGCTCGTCGGCGTAACATCAGGCGATACCGGGGTGCGATCCAATACCCTCTCCCTATCGCTCCGCCCAGGCGCCGTGACGCCATCGATAGCCGAGTCATTCCGCGCCGGTACGGCGGAGATACTCCGGGCGGAACGCATAGGCCCCGACGAGGTCGTCGCGAGGACCATACGGGCGCGCCAGAAGGGCAACTGGAACGAGTTCTTCCTATACCTCGACGTCGAGCGCCTCCTCAAGGCCAACGCCGACAAGGCCAGGTCCTACGATCGAGAGTCCGACGACGGCCGGCGGCGCATGATAGCCGCCTACAGGGCCGAGCTCATGAGCGCGACCGTGGACGCCGACATCGTCACCGTGCCGAGCTCGTTCGATATACGCGAGACCAGGTACGGCCCCTCCTACGGCAGGGTCGCGACCATACAGAAATTCGCCTACGACGGCTTCTCCATGATTAAGGAGTACGTCTACGAGCTAGAGCGGCGCGACGACATATGGTTCATCGTATCCTACGTCGTCCAGAACAAGGGTACCGAATGAAGGCCCTCGTCATCGTAGAGGACGATTCCGTCGCCGAGATAGTTAAGTACTATTTAAAACCGCTGGGCCTCGACATCATCCACTATCGCGACCCTATCAAGGCGCTCGACAACCTCGAGGAGATCTTCCCCGACGCCGTCATCATGAGCGCCAAGGACTTTCCCAGGCACTGGAAGGCCATAGTCGTCGATATCCGGGCCGCCCGGCCTAAGTCGGCCTGCGCCGTGGTACTCCTTAAGGGAGACTTCTTCCCCTTCGAGGAGGCGGCCAAGGCCGCCTATCTCGGGGTCAACGGCGTCGTCAAGGAGGACCTAGCCGACAAGGCAGAGCTGTCGCGCTTCCAGCAGGTACTCAAGCGCTACATGGAGATTGACGATTCCCGCGTGTCCGACAGGCACGCCCCGGGCCCCTGGGACAGGCTCGGCTTCATTTTCTCCCACCCCGCGAGCCTGGCTCCGATAGCGGGCGTCATCGAGACCATCTCGAGCGACGGGCTCTCGTTCATCGCGGATCAGGGCGCGCTCGTGGCCGACCTAGAACCGGGCATACTGATCGACGACGCCTCGCTCCGCATCGATTCCGACATCCTTGCCGTCAGCCTCAGGCTCGTTCGCAACGGCAAGGTGATGGCCTTCGCCTTCGAGGCGTGCGAGCCGGAGCGCGAGGCCATAGCGGCCTATATCTCCGGCAGGGTAGAGCGCGAGATCGCGTCCCTGTTGAACCATTGAGCGTAAGGTGCTAGTATTCAGGCATGAACGCGCAGTCGCCTTGCAATAAAGAACTCATCGTAGAATACGCTAAGAAGCTCAAGGCCGCGGGCCACCCCATACGCCTTCGCCTCCTCTGCCTCATAGCCAGGGAAGAGGATCCTTGCGTCTCCGACCTATGGCAATGCCTCAACCAGCCGCAGCCGGTCATCTCGCAGCACCTAGCCATACTGAAGCAGGCCGGCATCGTCAGCGCCGAGGTACAGAAGACCAAGCGCGTCTACACCATCAGCGACCCGTTCATCCGCGACATGGTAGCCAGCATCTCCGCGAAGAGCCAGGCGGAAAAGGCCTAGCCCGTATCAGGGGACGCTAGGAGCCTCTCTCCTGACCGCGGAGGCCGGCGATACCAGCCTCGAGCGCGCCACTGCCGCCTGCGGGCTCGGCCCCCACGAGGCGACGTTCCGCCACAGGTAGGCTGCGGGCGCCCTCGCGCCGGCTATATACAATGCGTCGCCGAGCCCAAGGAGCAAGCGGAAGGCTTCCACCTCGTCCAGGTAGCGCGACACGGCCGCGTCCGCCTTGCCTCGCCTTAGGAAGTCCTCGAGCCCGAGCCAGGTATAGTCAGGCTCCCTGGCCTTCATCATCGCTATGGCCTTGGTTACGACCATGTTCACGGCTACGGCCGAGCGCTCCAGGGCCTGCGCCCTCCCCCTTTCGAGATAGAAGAAGGCGAGCTCGGCATTCGCCCTGAGCGAGTAGAGAGCATCGAGCCTGTAGAGCGTCATGAAGCGCTCGAAGCCCGACTCGAGCAGCGTCGAGAGCATGGCCGAGCGTAGGTATGCGTCTATACCGACTTCGAGCTCGTCCGATATCCTCCTCAGCGCGTTCTCCCAGGCTACGCGATTGTCTCTCAGCTCGTAGATCCCTGCCAGGGCGTACAGCACGGTGTAGCGCTCCTCGCCTACGTCGAGCGAATCGGCCATGGCATAGGCGCGCTCGAACTGCGCCTCGGCGAGGGAGAGCTCGCCTTCTACGAAGAAGACGCGTCCCTTCCAGTACTCGGCCTCGGGGTATCGCCTCAGCCTATGGACCTGCAACGCAAGCTCGGCCATCGAGTCGCCGAGGCTCGCTATGTCGCGGTACTCGAGTACGGCGAGGAGTACGTCGATGAAGGCCCTATGGCTATCGGATATGCGTTCCTTGCGCAGGTCGGCAAGGAGCGATGAGTAGGTCGGCTCGCGCCCCCTGGAGAGGGCCGCGTAATCCCTTTGGATGAAATCCTCCGCCGCGAAGGCCGACAGGGAGTTCCGTATTGACTCCCCCATGGCGGCCTTGGCCGTCCTGACCTGCCCGAGCCGAGCCTCCGCCGCCTCGTAGACGGTGCGGCGCTTCTCTATAGCCGCGTCGAAGTACACGATCGCGGCGCCGAAATCCTTATCGGCGTAGGCTCGCTTCCCACGCTCCAGGCTGAGCCAGGCCGGTTCGTCGCCGGGATCGCCCAGCCCGAAGGCAGGCTGCGCCGAGGCGAGGACGGCGGCGAGAACCGCTACGATAGCCGACGGGAAAGCGGGAGCGGCGTGTCTGGTCATAAGCGGGAGAGTTCCTCCTCGAATACAGTATCGGCGTCTTCGGGCGCGCACGTTCGCGCGATTTGACCGTTCCTGAAGATGATGACCTTATCACCGCCGCCGGTTATGCCGAGGTCCGCGTGCCGGGCCTCTCCGGGACCGTTGACGACGCAGCCCATAATCGCGATGGTCACCGGCCTAGGTATGGCGTATATCCTGTCCAGCCAACGCGCTGAGAAGGCATGGGTATCGAAGGTCGCCCTGCCGCACCGCGGGCAGGAGACGATATCCGCCCCCGTCCGCCTACCGCTCGCCAGGGCGGCTATCTCCCGTCCCGCCAGGACCTCGTACTCCGGCTCGCTCGACAGCGATACTCGAAGCGTATCGCCTATCCCCTCGGATAGGAGCGCGTGGATGGCCACGGCGCTCCGTACGCAACCCTGGACGAGCGGGCCCGCCTCTGTGACGCCTATATGCAGCGCGATAGGATGCCTCGAAGCGAAGATCCTGTTCGCCCGTACCGTCTCCTCCACGCCCGAGGCCTTCATGGATACGATGACGTCGTGGAATCCCAGGGCGTCCAGGGCCTCGACCTCACGCTCGGCCGCTCGTACTATCGCCTCGCCCCTATCCTCTATCTCTCGAAGATCGGCCGGCAGGGAACCCGCATTTACCCCTATGCGGATCGGCACTCCCTTATCGGACGCCTTAGCGGCCACCTCGCGTAGCTTCCACGGCTCTCCGAGGTTGCCTGGGTTGACGCGTATCTTGGCGATAGGGAAATCGAGGCAACGAAGCGCTATGCGCCAATCGAAGTGAATATCTGCCACGAGGGGCATGCCCACGAGCCCGGCGAGTCGTCCTAGCAGTTCCGCCTGTTCTATGTCCGGCGTCGAGAAGCGTAGGATTTCGCAACCCAGCGATTCCAGCCTCCCGATCTTACCGACGAGCGTATCGAGCGTATCGGCCCGAAGCGGCTCCTTCCACATCGTCTGAATGGAGGGCCTATGTCCTCCCCCTACAATAATGCGCCCGACCTTGACGGGCCTCGTCTTCGTAACCATGAGGAGGAGTATAGCATGGAGGGGAGATATGCGTTTAGACGGCGGCGCTAGGAGCAGTAATCAAGAATCACGCTCTACCCCTCGGAGAGGGGTCACTCGAAGTGGGGCCACTCGAAGGCTCTCGTTCCGGACTTCCATCCCTACGTTGAAAACGCCCTCCATAGTGACTTCCCGATAGGATATTATGGGTACCCGTTTTCCCACGGCTAACCCACGTCATACTATCCAGGAGTTCACTTATAATGTCTCGAATATCGTGGGGGCGGCGATAGTAACGAGCCCGGGCTAGCTTCGCATGGTTCCCTGCGCCGACACCCCTCGGCATGGTCAACACCGCCGCTGTCAAATTCTGAATTTTGACTCCTGGATTCTTCCTCTTCCCTACTGACTATTTAGTTCCCCGAAGGTTGTTGCGCCTGAAACGCAAGCGCCGGTGCTCCGCGGCGCG
>CAZNNA010000179.1:1687-6965 GCA_964573825.1 uncultured Treponemataceae bacterium | reverse complement strand
CCGCGTAGAACGGGAACCCGGGCGCCTGTCCGTTCGCGGGCGGGCGCCGGCCTCGTGGCGCCCTGGGGCGCCGGTATCGGTATCCTGCGGCGAGGCGGGGCTTTGCCTTCGCATGTTCTCCGCCGTCGCGGCCCTGGCCCCGTTCGAGGTAGAGCTGCGGGGCGAGGGCTCGCTGGCGCGGAGGCCGGTCGGCATGGTCGAGGAACCCCTGCGCGCCCTCGGGGCCGCCTGCCGTACCGCGGGCGGCCTCCAGCCGGTACTAGTACGCGGGCCGCTCCGCCCCGGGCGCCTCGCCGTCGACGCATCGGAGAGCTCCCAGTTCCTCACGGGCCTGCTCGTCGCCCTAGGCGCCGCGGGCGGGCCTTCCGAGGTGTCGGTCGAGCGGCTGGCGAGCGGCGGATACCTAGGGGTGACGGCCGACGTGATGCGGGCCTTCGGCGCCGAGCTTTCGGTCGCCGAAGGGGGGCGCGCCTACGGCATGGCCGGCTCAGGCTACGTCCCGGCGGCCTACGAGGTCGAGGGCGACTGGTCCGGAGCGGCCTTCCTCCTCGTCGCGGGGGCCGTGGCGGGCCGCCCTGGCGGGATCGTCATCGAAGGGCTATCGGCCGGCTCTTCCCAGCCGGACCGGGCGATACTGGCGGCCCTCGAGGCGGCCGGGGCGCGCGTCGAGGACCTGGGGGGCGCCTGGCGCGTCCTACCGGGGCCGCTCGGCGCGTTCAGCTTCGACGCGACCGACTGCCCCGACCTCTTCCCTCCCCTCGTGGCCCTGGCCTCGCACTGCGACGGCGTCACGACGCTGCGCGGGGCCAACCGGCTGAGGGCCAAGGAGAGCGATAGGGCGGCGGCCCTGTCGGAGGAGTTCGCCCGGCTGGGGCTCGACGTCGGGGTGGACGGCGACCTCATGACGGTCCGGGGCCTCCCTCGCCGGCGGGAGGCCGGGGCCGCCTCGCGACTGGCGGGCGGCGAGGCCTCCGCCCGCGGCGATCATCGCATAGCCATGGCCCTCGCCGTGGCTACCCTGGCCGGCTCCGGCCCCGTCGGCATCGATGGGGCCGAGTGCGTCGCCAAGAGCTACCCCGGCTTCTTCGACGACCTCGGCTCCCTGCTGCGCGCCTAGGCCTGCGCGCCTAGGCCTGCGGGCCTATGACGCTAGGCCCCTATGTTGTCGCGGAGCCGGGCCAGGAATTTGGCCATCTCCTCGTGGTCGCGATCCTTGATGATATGGGTCAGGTAGGCCAGCTGCGAGTTGATGAGCTCGAGGCGCCGCGTGGCGTGGGGGTTGAACATGATCTCCGCGAGGAGCCTATCGTCCTCGGCCAGGAGTCCGCGCGCTATGGCCAGGTGCTTCTTGAAGTTGGTGCCCGGAGCGTCCAGGCGCCTCATGCAGGCGGCGAAGACCATCGTCGAGGCGAAGGGCGTGGCCAGGGAGTAGGCCACGGTCCGGTCGTGCTCCTCGAAGCCCTCCTCGAAGACGGCTATGCCGAGTCCCTCGTAGAAGGATCGCCAGAAGGCCTTGCCCTCCGGGCAGGACTCCGCTATCACGACGGCGCTCTGTTCCGATAGGTTCGAGGCGTCGGCGTAGGTCGGGCCGAACATGGGATGGCTCGAGGCGAAGGGCCTCCCGGCCGCCCGGTACCATTCACCGAGGCCCGTCTTGACCGAGGCTATGTCGCAGAGGAGGCAGCCGGCGGGCAGGTAGGGCAGGGCCGCGTCGAAGGCCTCGGTCGTCAGCCCGAGGGGCGAGCAGTTGACGAGCAGCTCCGGCGCGAAGCCGGCGAGCTCCTCGAGCCTTCCGAGAGCCCTGGCGCCGGCGGCTCGCTCCGCCGCCTCTGCGGCGGCCGCCGGGTTCGGATCGAAGAGCGCCAGCTCGTGCCTCGGCGCCAGGGCCGAGGCCAGCCAGGCGCCCATGCGGCCGGTGCCTAGTATCGCTATTCTCATGCTAGAGCTTCCTCTCGTCGTAGCAGCCGAGCAGGCGGAAGTCCCTTGCCTTGGACCTGGCCGCCCCGATTGCCCTGGCTACCTTGGGATCCGCCTCGGAACCCTCGAAGTCTATGAAGATGGCATAGTCCCCGGGCTCGTCGGGTACCGACTCTATGCGCGTCAGGTTGATGCCGGCGGAGGCGAAGACGTCGAGCACGCCGAAGAGCGAGCCGGCCTTGTCGTCGGCGAAGAAAACCGCCGAGCACTTACCGCCGCCGCCGTTTCCGGCCTTCGAAAGCACGAAGAAACGGGTGCGGTTGGCCTGCGAGTCCTGTATGCCTTCCTTAATGACCTCCAGGCCGTAGAGCTCGGCGGCGAAGCGGCTGGCGACGGCAGCTGCGCCCTTGGGACGCTCCTCAGCCACCATGCGCGCCGCGCCCGCGGTATCGTACCACTCGACCCCGTCCAGGCGGTTGCGTTCCAGGAAGCGCCGGCACTGCGCCAGGGCCTGGGGGTGGGAGTAGGCCGCGCGGATCTCGCGGTGGTCCGCGCCGGGCGGGGCGAGCAGGCAATGGGCCACGGGCATGTCCACCGCGGCGACTATGCGTAGCTCCGTGGTGACGAGTATGGAGTTGACCTGGCCCACGATGCCG
The DNA here is from genome assembly GCA_964573825.1 of uncultured Treponemataceae bacterium. GTDB lineage: Bacteria > Spirochaetota > Spirochaetia > Treponematales > UBA12059 > SZUA-370. Next base: position 4,392 of record CAZNNA010000179.1, on the reverse strand, counting down.
CCGAGGGTGTTCTCCACCGGTACCACGCCGTAGTCCAGGTCGCCCGCCATGACCGCGTCGAAGACCTGGCCGAACTCCTGGAAGGGGATGGTGGCCGCCTCGGGATTCCAGGCCTTGGCGGCCGCCTCGCTGTAGGCGCCGTGGGTACCCTGGAAGCCGACGAGACGGGGCCCTCGTTCCTGTAGGGCCCGGCTTTCAGCCATGATACGGGTATAGAGCTCCGTCATGAAGTCACGGCCGGCTAGGCAACGGGGCCGCCCTGCTACCCGCTCCAGGACCTGGGCCTCGCGGGCGCCGTCCAGGGTGCCGGTCTTATGGCGCCGCGTTAGGAGGGCCTTCTCGAGCCGCTCGTCGAGCAAGGCCGCTATGCGGGCGTCTATCTTGTCTATGTCCTGCCTGAGTCCTTCGAGGTTCATGCTAGTTCCTTCCTTTGCATGCGGTAGACAGTCCGTCGCGGGCCCGCGCCTGGAGCTCGAGGTCGGCTAAGACAATTGCCAGGGCTGCCTCCAGCGCGACCGCGCCGCGCAGGGCTATGCAGGCGTCGTGGCGCCCGCCCGAGCGTAGCTCGCCCATCGCGCCGGTCCCGCGGTTCCAGGTCTCCTGGGCCTTGGCTATGGTCGAGGTCGGCTTAAAGGCTACGCGGAGGACCAGCTCCGCGCCGTTCGTTATGCCGCCGTTAGCGCCCCCGGCGCCGTTCCTGGCGACCCGGCCGTCCGGGCCGACGAAGGGATCGTTGTGCTCGCTGCCCCGCATCCGCGCCGCGGCGAAGCCGTCGCCGAATTCCACGCCGCGCACGCCGGGCACGGCGAACAGGGCCTGGGCGCAGAGCCCCTCGACCGAGCCGAAGAAGGGCTCGCCGAGGCCGGCCCGGAGTCCGGCGACGCGTAGCTCGACGAGGGCCCCGACCGAGTCGCCCGCCGCCTCGGCGTCGCGGACGGAGGCCTCGACGTCGGCCCTTCCGCCCGCCTCGAGTATCGCGGCGGAGAAGGAGGCGCCCGGGAGGACGCGCTTGGCCACGACGCCGGCGGCGACGAGGCCGAGGGTAAGGCGGCCGGAGAAGTGGCCGCTCCCTCGCGGGTCGGCATAGCCGCCGTAGCGGATCCCTCCGGTCAGGTCGGCGTGGCCGGGCCTAGGCATGTCCCTGAAAGCCTCGTAGTCGGCGGGCCGCGCGTCTCGGTTGCGGAAGGCCACGAGGAGGGGCGTCCCGGTCGTGCGTCCCCGGTAGACGCCCGATAGCAGCTCGGGCTCGTCGGCCTCCGCGCGGGCGGTCGTGCCTGGGCCGCCGGCCCTTCGTCGTCCCAGGTCGGCCTCGAAGTCGATGGCCTCGAGCGCCAGGCCGTGGGGCACGCCGTCGATGAGGGCGCCTACGGCCGGGCCGTGGGACTCGCCGAATATCTCAACCTTGAACAGGGTTCCCATGGCGTTCACGGCGCCCTCCGCACGTAGTCGGCCAGGTAGTCGATGGGCAGGGGTACGAGCCGCACGTCGCCCGCGGCCAGGGGCAGGGCGAAGACTATCTCGCCGCCCCGGCGCTTCTTATCCGCCCCCAAGGCCTCGATGACGGCCTCGCGGAAGTCGCCGTCATTCGCTAGCGCCACGGGGCACGCTCCGAGGGTCGCCCGAGGCGCGAGGCTCGCTAGGCGCGCGGCCTCGAGGCTCGTCGGTAGGCCCAAGCGGCCAAGGAGCGTCACGGTCCGCGCGGCGTCGGCCTGCGAGCCGCCTCGCTCGACCGCCAGCCCGAGGGCCGCGGCCAGGCCCGCCGCGACGGCCTCGCCGTGGGGCAGGCCGGTGACCGCCTCTACGGCGTGGCCTATGGTGTGCCCCAGGTTCAGGGCCCGCCTTCGGCCGGACTCGCGCTCGTCGGCCGCGGCTATGCTCGCCTTGAGGGCGACGGAGCGGCGTATGACGGGGCCCAGGGCGCCGCGATCTACGGCCCCGTCCGGTCCGACGACGGACTCGACCAGGGCGGGGTGGTCGCCGCCGTCTATCAGGGCGTGCTTGATCGACTCTACGAGACCACCGGCCAGGTCGAGTTCGGGCAGGCTCGCGAGCGTCGACTCGTCTATCTGCACCAGGGACGGCTGGGCGAAGGTGCCTATGATATTCTTGTAACCACCGAAGTCGACGCCGTTCTTGCCCCCGACCGACGCGTCGACCATGGCCAGGAGCGTCGTCGGGACGGCGCGGAAGTCTATGCCGCGCAGCCAGGTGGCGGCCGCCAGCCCGGCCAGGTCGGTGACGCTGCCGCCGCCGACCGCCAGCACGGTCCAATCCCGCTCGACGCCGAGCTCCAGGAAGCGGGCGTAGAGCGCCTGGAGGTTGGCAAGGCTCTTGGCCGCCTCGCCCCGGGGTACCAGGGCCAGGCGTTCCCCGGCCAGGCATGCGGGCAGGTAGCGGGCCGTCAGTTCGTCGGCCACGGCCACGGTCCGTTCCGCGTCGAGCGTCATGCCCGCGACGGGACCGAAGCGTACGACCGAGCGCGCGCCGTTCGCCTCCAGGGTTATGTCTCCGCCGGTCACGGTTCCTCTCCCGAGAGCTCGTCGACGGTGCGGCGCATGACGGCCAGCTTGCGCATGAGCCGGGCGAAGGCCTCGGGCGACAGCTGCTGGTCCTTGTCGCTCAGGGCCTGGCTCGGGTCGATGTGTACCTCTATCTCCAGCCCGTCGCAGCCGGCGGCCACGGCCGCCAGGCTCATGGGCTCGATG
>CAZNNA010000179.1:0-1677 GCA_964573825.1 uncultured Treponemataceae bacterium | reverse complement strand
GCCCGTGCCGTGCGACGGGTCGACGAGTATCGGCAGGTGGCTCAGGGCCTTGACCGCCGGCACTATGGAGAGGTCGAGCGTGTTGCGCGTGTAGGTCTCGAAGCTCCGTATGCCGCGCTCGCAGAGGATGACGTTGGGGTTGCCCTCGGCCAGGATGTACTCGGCGCAGTTGAGCCATTCCTCGAGCGTCGAGTACATCCCGCGCTTCAGGAGGATGGGCCGCCCCGACTTGCCCGCCTCGCGCAGGAGCGAGAAGTTCTGCATGTTGCGCGCGCCTATCTGGAGCACGTCGGCGTACTCGCCGACCCACGATACGTCGCGCGTGTCTATGACCTCGGTCACTATCGGCAGGCCCGTCTCGCGCCTGGCCTTGTCCAGGATCTTGAGGCCCTTGAGCCCGAGGCCCTGGAAGGCGTAGGGCGAGGTGCGCGGCTTGAAGGCGCCGCCGCGCAGCATGGTGGCGCCCGCCTCCTTGACCGCGACGGCGGTCCTGAGGAGCTGGTCCTCTGACTCCACGGCGCAAGGGCCCGCTATGACGACGAGGTCGGCGCCTATCTTGAGGCCGCCCACCTCTACCACGGTGCGCTTCCGGTCGGCCTTATGGCCGGTTAGCCTTAAATTCTTCATGCTCTATCTACCTTCCGCCGACCGCGGCGGGTCGGCATGGCGACGACGCTTCGCTATAGCGTTCCTACGTGGCGGCCGGTGGTCCTACGGGTTCTCCCCGCCCGGCCGCGCCGCGAAGGAGCCCTATCGATTGTAGAGGAAGTAAAAGTAAAAGGAATAGGCGGCCGCGAGGCCGGAGGGACGAGGGGTCGGTACCTGTATACCGGTTACCATGGGAGGGAGCCTAGCACGGGGAAAAAAAAGAATCAAGTTACTGTCGGAAGAAACCGCGCGTCCCGCCGCCGGTTGCCCAAGCGCCGGGACCGGGGCTACACTGGCCCCAGAACGTAAGGAGGCCCGCGATGCGCGAGATACTGGTCCTGAACGGCCCTAACCTCAACCTGCTCGGTTCCCGGGAACCGGGAGTCTACGGAACGATGGGCCTTGAGTCCATAGCCGAGAGACTGCGGGCTATCGCCCAAGGCCTCGGCGCCAGCCTGCGCTTCTTCCAATCCAACCACGAGGGCGCCCTGATAGACGCGCTCCATGCCGGTCGCGGCGTGGTATCCGGCGCCGTCTTCAACCCGGGGGCCTATACGCATACCTCGATAGCGCTGCGCGACGCCATTGCCGCCGTAGGCTATCCCGTCGTCGAGTTGCACCTGTCTAACGTGCACGCCAGGGAGGACTTCAGGCGGGTCTCGATGCTGGCCCCCGTTTGCCTGGGGGTTATTTCGGGCTTCGGCTGGAGATCCTACGAGTTGGCGCTCAGGGCGGTAACGGGAGCGCTGGACGACCGAGCCGCGGAGGGCGGCCCGGATGAGGGCAGGCTGGCCTAGCCGCTAGAGCTGATCGGCGAAGAGCTTCTCGACGGCCTGCTTGGGCAGGGCGCCGGGCTGCTGCCTGACCACCTTGCCGTCCTTGAAGACCATGAGGGTCGGTATCGATATGATGTTGAAGCGACCGGCTAGCTCGGCCTCGTTATCCACGTTGACCTTGCCGACCTTGAGCCTGCCGGCGTAGGTCTTGGCTATATCGTCGATGTGCGGGCCTATCATGCGGCAGGGCATG
>CAZNNA010000178.1:5408-7007 GCA_964573825.1 uncultured Treponemataceae bacterium | reverse complement strand
TCTCGGGCGTCTTGGCGGCGCCCGCCGCGGCGTCTTTCAGGTACTTATCCAGCTGGGCCTGGAGTACGGTCTGGTCGATGGTGTAGATCTTGATAACGCGATAGGCGCGACGATCTACCTCGGACTTGCTCTTGGCGCCGGGCTTGTAGTACTGGAGGTAGACCCACCAGTCCGGGCCGCCCATGAAGCCGGAGAAGCGGGCCTCGGAGACGGTCTTGACGACGTTCTCGAAGTACTCCTGGAGCTGATCCCGGTCGCCGACCTGGGCGCCAGCGAACTTCTGCTGGACCCGGGTGGACAGGTATCGGGCGATCTGCACCGGCGCGTCCATGTTGTCCATGGCGGCCAGGGTACCCTGCTTGTTCTGGCCCTCGGAGTCGAGGACTATGACGTACTTGCCCTTGTACTCGGGGAGCTTCTCGACGCCGCTCGGGCCGTTCTCTACGTAGGCCATGACCCAGGCCGGTACGTTGGCGCCCAGGGCCGTACCCTTGTGCTCCAGGATGTCCGGGGTCAGCACGGTCTCGGCGGGCTGGATTCCGGCGGCCGGGGCGGGCTCGCTGACGCAGGATGCGAGGGCCATGAGCGCGAGGGCTACGAAGAGCGCGCTAAGGATCTTCTTCACGATAACCTCCTTAAAGGTCTTTCGATGATGCGGGGCGGCGGCCTACGCCTCGCCCCATTCTTACCTATGCCAAGGGGACGCTCCGTCCCCGATTGACCGTTATAAGCCGCTGTTGAACGTGAAGGCCTTGCCCCTGCTATAGACCAGGTAGAGGTCGGGAAGGCCGGCGCGGTCGGCGGCGTCATAGAAGGCGTCCTCAAGCTTGTCCTTGACGGAGAAGGTGTACAGGGCGAGCCTAGTCTCCGCGGGCGAGTAGGCCAGCTGCTCGACCTCGCGAACGGATCGCCTGAGGAAGCGACGCAGCTGGCTGATCTGGCGAGAGTCGGGCGTGTTCTGTATCACCACCTCGTAGCGTACGCCCCGGGACATGGAATTCTTGACCAGGGCCTTGGATTGGTCGGTCATCTTGGGCATGGCGGACCAGACCGAGGCAGCCACGGCATTGGCCGTAGCCGCCTCGACGGAGGTCGTGCTCATGACCTGGGGGCTCTGGAAGGCCACCGAGCCTAGGAGCTGGGCCGTCGAGGTATCGTAGAGTTTCATCGAGCCCTGGGCCGTCGCGTAGAATTTTCCGCCCGAGCTCGACGAGGCCGCGGTGAAGGCCACCTCGACGTAGACGTCGGCGTTGTACTTCTGGGCCAGGTACTGCATGAGGTCGATGGACCCGCCGGTCTCGGCCTGGTAGGCGGCCTGCTGGTCCTTCTTGATCTTCTCTATCTGGTCGAAGTCGACCACCGACAGGCCGAGCTTCTCTATGAGGTAGCGGTTGGCCTGGTTGACGGCCGTCTTGGCTACCTGGGCATCGATGCCGGCCTTCTCGTCGTAGTACACCATGTACTGGAGGCGAGCCAGGTGGTTCGTAAGGAAGGCTTCCTCCTCCGGCGTCATGACGCCCGGCGCGGGAGGCGGCGCGTCTACGGGATCCGCCGCGGCCGAGGCCGTCGAGCCGGAGGACGTCGAGCCGGAGGACGTCG
>CAZNNA010000178.1:0-5308 GCA_964573825.1 uncultured Treponemataceae bacterium | reverse complement strand
CGTCGAGCCGGAGGACGTCGAGCCGGAGGACGTCGCGGCCGTCGTCGGGGTGCCCTGGACCAGGGCCTTGGCCCTGTCCTTGGCCTCGGAGCCGGCCGGGGCCGAGGGCTCGGCGCTCGGCGTATCTGGGGCTGGCGCGGGAGGCTGGCTGACGCAGGACGCGAGGAGCGTCAAGGCCGCTAAAGCGACTACGACGGAACGTTTCATGTTATCCCTTCCATGATGGGCACGATGATACTATAGCGCTACGCGCGAAGAAAACAATCGACGGCCACATTGTTACGCGCGCGGCGCTCAAAATCAAGGCTTGGCGGTCGAGGGTTCGAGCCCCGCGACGCGCGGGGCGTCGGGCCCCTTGGAGCCGCCGGCCGCCGGGCCGAGCGGCGGCTCGTAGGCCGAGGCCGAGCCGAGGACCAGCGGAGCCTCGCCGGCGTTGAGCACGGCGAGGCGGGCGGTCGGGGAGAGCCTGGCTCCGGCGGCCAGGTAGCGCCTGCCGTCGAAACCCGTGACGCGGAGGCCGTCTGATAGGACCTCTATGGAGGCGGAGGCGGAACCCGTCGAGGGGGCCTTGCCCGAGACCGGCAGGGCGAGCGTCTCTCCCAGCCGTAGGGAGCCGTCGCTACCGAGCGAGAGCGAGGTGCCGTCCTCTAGCTGGACGACGGCCGCCGCGAGCCCTTCCCGTATGGACAGGGTCAGGGCTATGCCCCGCTTCGGGAGTCCTTCCTTGCCCAGGCGCAGCGCTGCGCCCGGCTCGAGGCTGGCCCGGCCGTGTGCCAGCGCCACCCCTCCTGAGACCTCGAGGCCTATCCCGAGGAGCCCGCCCTCGAATCCTGAGGCTGCGACGAGGGACTTGCCCTTGGCGGACGCCTCGGAGAGCCTGTGGGCGGGCCACGGGCCCGCCTGGACGCGGACCTCGTCGTATATTGCCGGGAACCCGCCGTCGCCGGCCAGGCGCCAGCCGGCGGAGGCCAGGTCCAGCGCGGCCGGAGGGAGCGAGCCCTCGCCGACGGGCTTATCGTTCACGTAGAAGCGCACGGCGCCCTCGTCGACGGAGAAGGCCAGGCGTACGAGGCCGCCGTCCCGAGCGTCGATGAGGGCATCGGCCAGGAGGGTCTGGCCGGCGCCCAGGGCCAGGTAGGGCTTGCCGTCGTCGAGTCCCATGATTAGCGAGCCCGCGGGCGAGTCGAGCGACAGTAGCCGTCCGCTCGCCGGCGCGTCGCCGGAGCCGGGAAGCGGCGCCAGCGTGAAGGAGGCGGTAAAGGGTAAGGCCCGCGCGGCCGAATCGTCGAGCGGAACCAGGGGCGTCTCCGACGCCAGTCCCGATCCTTTGCCCAGGACGTAGCCGTATCCGGTGGCGTAGGTCTCGAGATAGGGCTTGCCGAGTACCTTGATAGGCTCGGCGGCCGGCCTGAGCCCCGAGTCGCCGAGGGAGCCGTCGAGGCGGAAGAGCGCCCACGCCTCGTCCTTGGCCGGGGCGGCCTGGGAGACGGGTATGCGTATCTCGGCCTTGGCAACGGCCGGCGTCTTCATGCCGACGGGCGGCCTGAAGGGGAAAACCTCGACCTTGACGGTGTAGATGCCGTTGGCCTCGGGCGCCTTCCAGGCGAACAGGTCGTGCCGCTCGGAGAGCGGCCCGGCGTCTCGCTCGGAACCGTCGACGATCCAGCGTATCCACGGGTCTAGCCCGGCGGGGAAGGTCCCCCCTATCCTGAGCATGGAGACGCGGCCGGGTACCGCGCCGCCGGGGTAGGCCGCGAGCACGGGCGCCTCGAGGCGCCCGTCGTAGACCAGGACCACTATAGTCGAGGTGGAGAGGGTGGCGCCGGCGCCGTCCTTTATGATGGACGTGAGCGAGTAATAGCCGTCCGCGAGGTCATCGGGGAGGGTGAAGGGCGGTAGGTCCTTCGTTATCGACGTAACGGCCACGCTGCCCGCCTGGCCGGCCGTGGAGAAGCGTATGGACGCGGCCTCTATGCCGTCGGCGTTCGTCAGGTGCAGCTCGAGCGAGGCGGCTAGCCTCGAGTCGCTGTCGCTCTTCACGGAGGCCTCGAGGGCGTGGCCGGCGGAGAGCCTCGCGCCCTGCGCTAGCGCGGCGCCCTCGTGGGTTATGCGTACGTCGAACAGGCGATCGAGTTCTTCCTCGGTATAGAGCGACGTACCCACGTCGCACGAGGAGAGCGCGACGAGGAGGATTGCAAGAGCGCCGTACAGGGCCTTTGCGGCCGTTCGTATACACATACCCGATGCTAAGTATAGCACCAAAGATATTCCTGGACAATAAATTATTGGAAGAATGCCGACGCCGAGGGGCCCTCGCCGACGAGGGAGGCGCCGAGCGAGCCCGACCAGGACCGTATGTTCCTGAGCCGCCCCGCGGCGTCGTCTCCGGTGGCGGGGACGGGGCGGTAGCTGCCCCGCTCTATGCGTATCGGGATGACGTCGGCGCGGCTGAGGGCGCCTCCCTTGAGCACCAGGCGAACCGCCATGGTCTCGTAGGTATGGTCCGCGGCCATGTCGAAGACGAAGTTGCCTAGCGAGTAGACGATGAGCCCGCCCGAGCGTCGCTCGATCGACTGAAGGACGTGCGGGTGGTGGCCGAGGACTACCTGGGCTCCGGCGTCGATGATGGCGCGTCCCAGGGCGCGCTGGGCCCGTGTGGGTATGTGCTGGTGCTCGTCGCCCCAGTGGACCGAGACGAAGAGGTAGTCGGGCCTGAGCTCCGCCCGCACGCGCGCCACGTCGTCGAGTATCGCTCGCGGACGGATGGAGGCGACGCCGGCGAAGCCCGCGCGGCTCGCGTCGGGGCGCTCCGGTTCCGCGTAGGGTTCGCCGTGGAGGCGACGCTCTGCCCTGGTAGCCCGCTCGTAGGCTGCCAGGTCTCGCGCGGCCACGACGCTCCATATGGGGTCGGCGTAGGCCAGGAAGGCGAAGGTGACCCCGTCTCGGACGAGTACCGCCGGGCGCGCGGCCTCGGCCAGGTCGCGGCCGGCTCCGCAGCGCGCTATGCCGAGGAGGTCCAGGTAGTCGAGCGTCTCCGCCACGGCGCGGGGGCCGTAGTCGGTCATGTGGTTGTTGGCGAGCGACACGACGTCGAAGCCGGCCCAGGCCAGGCCGAAGAGCGTGGCGGGATCGGCCCGGAAGGTGACGTTCTCCGGCTTGCCCGGATAGGGTTCCCCGAGGTAGGAGGCCGGCGTCTCCAGGTTGGCGAAGGCTATGTCGGCCTCTGAGACGAGATCGCGTACGTCCTGGAAGAGGTAGCGGAAGCCGTGCTCGGCTGCCCGCTTGCCCGGCGTGCGCGCCAGGAGTATGTCGCCGCAGGCGAGCACGGTGAACTCCCTATCGCCGCCGGGGGGCGGCGCCTCGGGCGTTGGGGAAGCGGCCTGCGGAGGTTTAACCGGCGAGGGCTCGGCCCGCGGAGGCTCGGTGGGCCTCTCCTCCCGAGCCGGGGCCCCGTCTGCGGCCGCGGCTTCCCAGGCCCCGGCGAGGCCGCAGGACGCCCCGAAGAGGCTCGCGAGCGCCAGGGCCGCGAGCGCCCGGGCCGGGCTCATCGCTCAGGCCTCGTAGGCCTTGCGGGCCAGTGGCAGGCGCCGGCCCATGCCGAAGGCCCGCGGCGAGACCTTGAGCACCGGGGCCGCCTGGCGACGCTTGTACTCGGCGCGGGCCGTGAGCCCCACGACCCGCCTGGCCAGGGCGGGGTCGAAGCCGCGGGCGGCTATCTCGTCGGCGCCGAGGTCCTCCTCGATATACAGGCGGAGCACCGCGTCCAGGAGCTCGTAGGGCGGCAGCGAGTCGTCGTCGCGCTGGTTGGGCCTGAGCTCGGCCGACGGAGGCTTGTCGATGATGGCCCTCGGTATGAGGCCCTCCCGAGCGTAGACGCGCTCGCAGAGCGCGAAGACCTCGGTCTTGAGGAGATCCCCGATGGGCGCGAGGGCGCCGCACATGTCGCCGTAGAGCGTGCAGTAGCCCACGGCCAGTTCGCTCTTGTTGCCGGTGGTGAGGAGCATGGAGTCGAATTTGTTGGACCAGGCCATGAGCAGGTCGCCGCGGACGCGGGCCTGCAGGTTCTCCTCGGTCAGGCCGAAGGGCAGTCCCGCGAAGTGCGGCTCGAGCGCGGCAAGGAGGCTCCCGAAGGGGCCCTCGATCGATATGGTCTCGAGGCGGCAGCCGAGGGCCCCGGCGAGCGCCGCCGAGTCGTCTATGGAGCCCCGCGACGAGAAGCGGCTAGGAAGGGCTATGCAGGTGAGGTTCTTCGGTCCTATGGCCTTGGCCGCGAGCACGGCGACGATGGCCGAGTCTATGCCGCCCGATAACCCGAGGTGGGCCCGGGTAAAGCCGCACTTGCGCATGTAGCCGCGTATGCCCTCGACCAGGGCGCGCTCGACCTCGTCCCAGCGATCGGGGAAGGCCGGCTCGGAGCCGGGCGCCGCGGCCTCGGTGTCGACGATCAGGAGGCCTTCGCCGAAGTCGCCGAGCGCCGCGACGCGGCCGCGGCGGTCGACCAGGAAGGAGCGCCCGTCGAATACGAGCGAGTCGTCGGCGCCGGCGGCGTTGCAGTAGGCGACGGGAACGTTACCCGAGCGCGCCAGCCTGGCGCAGAGCTCGGCGCGGAGCGCGACCTTGTCCATCTGGTAGGGCGAGGCCGAGGGTACGACGATAAGGTCGGCGCCGGCGTCCAGGAGCTCGCGCGGCGGGTCAGCCGGATAGCGGAGCCCGGGCACGGGCGGCGCCTCCCTCCATAGGTCCTCGCAGATGGCGAAGCCGACGCGAATGCCTCGGTACTCCCAGACGCGGCGCTCGCGCGCGGGCTCGAAGTAGCGCGCCTCGTCGAATACGTCGTAGGTGGGCAGGAGGGTCTTGTCCTGGCGGAAGGCGACGCGGCCGTCCAGGAGGACTGATACGGAGTTGGTCAGCGGCCGGCCCAGCCCGGAGCCGTTACGCCCGATGTGGCCTACGGCGACGGCGAGGCCGGCGGGCAGGGCCTTCTGGAGGCGCCTGAGCGCCTCCTCGTCGCGCTCGGCGAAGCGGCCCTGGTCCAGGAGATCCATCGGCGGATAGCCGCAGAGGCATAGCTCGGGGAAGACTGCGAGGTCGGCTCCTTCCCCGGCCGCCCGGGCGGCTAGGGCGAGTATCCTGTCGACGTTGCCGTCGAAGTCGCCGACGACTGAGTCGGTCTGGCATAGCGCGAGCTTCATCGGTACTCCCGTAGGGCGGGCGCGCTTGCGCCCGCGGAGGGGGCCATAGTACACTGGCGCCGTGAAAAAGACAACGTTGGCGCTTCCCGCGGCGGACGCCCGGGCCGCGGCCCTGG
>CAZNNA010000177.1:0-7069 GCA_964573825.1 uncultured Treponemataceae bacterium | reverse complement strand
CGACGCTGTCGAGGCCTTCATGGAGGAACTGTCCGAGGCGGGCGAGGGCACGAGGCCTCGCCGCGTCTTCCTCGCGGGCATGACCGAGCCTTCCCGCGGAGCCCCGCCGAGCGCCGAGCCGGGCGCCGCGGGCGTGCCCGGCTGGCCGCCGCATCCGGACCCGTCGCGATAGCTCCGCTCGCGATGATTACGCGGCGCGGTTTCCGTTGCGCGCCCAGGCTTCCTCCCCGTATACTGCCCCCATGTTCGATATCCCAGCCATAGCGCGCAAAGGCGCGCGCGTCTGCGTCATCGGCGGCGGCGGCACCGGCGCCGCCCTGGCCTATGACCTGGCCCTGCGCGGCCTCTCGGTCGTCCTCCTCGAGCAGGGGGAGCTGACCTCGGGCACGACCGGCCGCCACCACGGCCAGCTGCACTCCGGCGCCCGCTACGCCGTCGGCGACCGCGCCATAGCGCGCGAGTGCATGGAGGAGACCCTGACGCTCAGGCGCATAGCGCCCGAGGCCATCGAGTATAACGGCGGCATCTTCGCCGCGGTGGGGGACGACGACGCGGACTACGCCCCGGCCTTCGTGAGCGCCTGCCTGGAGTCGGGCATACCCGCGCGGGAGGTCCCGGTCGCCGAGGCGAGATCCTGGGAACCCGCGCTCAATCCCGAGGCCAAGCGTACCGTGTGGGTACCCGACGGCACCTTCGACGCCTTCCGCCTGCCGCTATGCTTCCTGGCCGCGTCCAGGCTCCTCGGGGCCGAGATCCGGCCCTTCACCAAGGTGGTTGGCATAGAGCTCCGCGGCGGCCGGGCCGTGGCCGCGCTCGCGCGCTCCGCCGCCGGCGACGAGCGTATTGCCTGCGACTACATAGTCTCGGCGACCGGCGCCTGGGCCGGGGCCGTGGGGCGCCTCGCCGGGCTCGACGTGCCCATAACGCCGGCGCCCGGCACCATGGTGGCGGTCCGGGGCCGGGTCTCCGACATGGTGCTGAGCCGGCTCGCGCCCCCCGGCGACGGCGACATCGTCGTCCCGCAGCGCGGCCTCTCCATCATAGGGACCACGCAGACCCTGGCCGACGACCCCGATTGCATCCTGCCTAGCCGGGAGGAGGTCGCGCGCATGCTGGCGCGGGCCGACGAGCTCGTCCCCGGCTTCTCGTCGCGGCCCCTGCACGCGGCCTGGGCCGCCGCGCGTCCCCTGGCCGGCCGGACCTCCGGCGACGGGCGGGAGATCAGCCGCGACTTCATGGTGCTGAGCCACGCGCCCGAGGGCGCGGCCGGCATGGCCACGCTGATAGGCGGCAAGGCTACGGTACTGCGCGCCATGGCTGAGAAGGCGGCCGACCGCGTCTGTTCCGAGCTAGGGATAGTCGAGCCTTGCCGGACGCGGGACTTCGTCCTGCCGTCGTGGCGCGAGTACTACGCGGGGGAGGGACGATGAGCTCCAACGAAGAACCGAGAGGCGCGGGCGCCGGACGCGCGTGCGTCGCCGGCGCGACCGTCGCCTTGGTACTGAGGATAGGCACCGCCGAGTTCCGCCTGGACGCGGCGCCCGAGGATACGGTCCTCGATATGCTCGAGCGGCTGCGAGGCGAGGGACGGGCCGTACCGCCCTACCGGCATTCCTGCCACCACGGTTCCTGCGGTACCTGCGGCGCCGTGATAGGCGGCCTCCCGGCGCTTATGTGCCTGACGCGCGCCGCGGACCTCGCGCTGCCCCGGCCTTGCGTCCCCGGCGGCCCGCCCGTCGAGCCCGAGCGCGACGCCGAGGGCCGGCTCGTCGCGACCCTCGCGTCCCTGCCGGGCCTTACCGTCATCGCTGGCCTGGCCGTCTCGCCCTCGTCGCTCTTCAACGGCATCCCGGCCGACGCCTCCTACCTGGCCCCGGTCGACGACGCCGGCCGCTCGGGCCTACCCGCGGACCCGACGCTCGCGGAGGCGCCCTCGGGCCGGGCGATGACGCGGACCCGCCTCGAGGCCTGCATAGAGTGCGGGCTCTGCGCGGCCGCCTGCCCGGTCAAGGCGCCCTGGCGGGGGCCGGCGGGCCTGGCCGCCGTCAACCGGGAGCGCGAGAAGCGTCCCGGGCGTGCTACGGCCATGCTCGAGCTGGCCGCGGCTCCAGACGGGGTCGCGCCCTGCGAGCGCCACCTGGCCTGCTCGCGGGCCTGCCCCCAGGCGGTGTACCCGGGCAAGCACATCCAGCTCCTGCGTAACGCGCTCGCGGCCCGCTAGGGCTCCGCGGATTACCGCGAAGTCTCCGCGGATTACCGCGAAGTCTCCGCGGATTACCGCGAGGGCTCCGCGGGGAAATATGCGGCGAAGGTGGAGCCCCGGCCAGGCTCCGAGGCCGCGGTCACGAAGCCTCCGTGCTGCCTGGCTATCAGGTGGACCATGGAGAGCCCGAGGCCGCTGCCCTGCTCGGGATCCTTGGTGGTGAAGAAGGGGTCGAAGGCCTTGGCCAGGGTCCTCTCGTCCATGCCGACGCCGTCGTCGCTTACGGAGACGACCCAGTGGTCCGCCCGCGCGGCGTCGGGGTGGGCGGCGAGGAAGCCCTCGTTCCAGGCCGCTAGCCGAAGACTGACGTCGACGCGCCCTCCCCGAGCCTCCTCGGCGCTCCGCATGAAGGTCACGGCGTGCCCCGCGTTGATGACCAGGTTGAGTAGGAGCTGCTCGATCAGGGCGGGGTCGCCCACGGCTACGGCGACGGGCAGGGGCTCCTCGGCCGCTATGGCGACTTCCTTGCCCATCGAATGCCCCGCGAAGGAGACGACGTTGCGTATGGCGTCGTCCAGCCTGAGGGCCTCGTGGCGGCGAGGGGCTTCGGTCGCGAAGGATGTGAGGCCTCGCACCGAGCTCGCCGCGCGGGCAGACGACTGGCGTATGAGGCTCAGCTCCCGTCCGATGTCCAAGCCGCAGGCATTCCCCTCGAGCTTCGCCCCGATGAGCGAGGCCGCGCCCACGATACCCCCGAGGGCGTTGTTGAAGTCGTGGGCGATGCCCGCGGCCAGGGAGCCCAGGGCCTCCATCTTCTGCGCGTGGGCCTGGCGCCTGAGGCGTTCGAGCGCGGCCTCGGCCGCGCGCCGCTGCTCGGTGATGTCGCGGCAGATGACCGCCCAGGTCCGGCCCGCGGAGGTGGGCACGACGAAGGCGCTCGCCTGGAGCCAGCGGTTCATGCCGTCGGCCCTCCGTATCTCGAATTCGACGAGGCCGCTCGCCTTGGCGCCTCCTCCCGGCGGCTCGGTAGCCTGGGACGGGGCCTGGATCGCGATACTGAGCGCGTGCTCCCGGGTTCCCGGAGGAAGTAGCCTTCGCTCCAGGTCGTCTATGTTGGCTCCCCTGGCCTGATGCTGCGGTATGCCGGTTAGCTCGGCCAGCGGCTCGTTCCAGTAGATGACGCGGTCGTCGTCGCTTATGACGGCTATGCCGTCCATCGAGCGCTCTATGAAGCGATCGATGAGGAGCCCTCGCTCCCGCGGCGTGAAGGGCGAGAGGAAGTCGTAGCGCTCCATGGCGACGATGAGGCCGAAGGCCCAGGCGCAGCCCCAGAGGACGCCGACCTTGGGAAAGTCTATGCGGGCGGCCTCGAGGACGGTGTCCGTCGTGAAGCCGCCAGCCAGGGCCACGGCGTGGGTGGCCATGATGATGATGAGCCGCCTGCGTTCCCAGCGCGTCTCGGCCCGACTTAGGCTCAGGCCGACGAGGGCCATGCCGGCGAGGTTGGCTATGAGGTAGTAGGCGGAGAAGGCCGTGTAGCCGAGCCCCGGGACCATGTCCACGGACCAGTAGCCGGCGCGTCGCACGGCGCCCCGGAGGAGGGGGCCGCAGACGAGGTAGGAGAAGAGGAGGGCCGCCGCGTAGGCGAGGCATTGGATCGCTCGCTTGCGCGCCGGGGAGACGGCGCCCGTCTCGCCGGCGAGCTCGAGGGCTAGGCGCAGGGCCAGGGCGGGAAAGACGGCCCAGGACCAGCTCATGGTCCTGGCCAGGGCCACGGTGACGGCCGGAGCGTCCGCCGCGTAGGAGGCGGCGGCCTGCAGGGCCCAGACGGCCAGGGTGGCGCAGAGCATGGCGGCGACGCGATTGGCCTTGACGCCGGGGGCCAGTCGCCAGAGGCGTACGGCCGAGGACAGGTACACCACGAGCGCCGCCACGGCCATCCGGGAGAGCCAGAAGGCCGCGAAACTTTCCCTTATCATGCGTTCCACTATAGCCCGGTTTCCGGGCCTTGAGAACGGGAGACTCGCTTGCCATCTAAAGCGTAACCGGGGCATGATGGCTCTATCATCGATACGAGGAGCCTCGAGCATGCCGGAGCGAAAGCCGCGTACCACGAAGATTCGCATACCCCTTCGCCGTAGGCTGGCCATGATAGGGGCCTACGCCCGCTCCCGGCTCGGCGCCCAGGCTCGCGCCGTCGCCTTCGTGGTGCTCTATCTCGTCGCCGCCCAGGTCTTCGTGTTCAAGGGCCGGCTCCTGGATCCCGCCTCCGCCTTCGCGGGCATCGCCGCGACCGTGCTGGGCCTGGCCTTCTTCCTGGAGGGACTCTTCCTGGGCATCATGCCCCTGGGCGAGCGCTGCGGCCTTAGGCTGCCTGGCCGCGCCGGGCTCGGGCCTATCGCCGCCTTCGCGCTCGTGCTCGGTATAACCGCCACCCTGGCGGAGCCGGCCATAGGCATACTCAAGTTGCAGGGGGGCGCGGTCAGGGCCTGGGACGCCCCGCTCCTGTACCTGCTCCTTAACCGGGGCTCGGGCTGGCTCGTCGTCTCCGTGGCCGTCGGCGTCGGGCTATCGGTCGCCGTCGGTATGTTCCGCTTCCTCTATCGCTGGCCCCTCAAGCCCTTCCTCTTCGTCGTCATACCCGTCCTGGTGGCCGTGGGCTTCCTCTTCGAGGCCGATCCCAACCTGAGGGCCGTCGCGGGCCTGGCCTGGGACACGGGCGGCGTCACCACGGGACCGGTGACGGTGCCCCTGGTCATAGCGCTCGGCATTGGCGTCTCGCGCATAGTGGGTTCGGGGGGCGACGCCTCCGGGGGCCTCGGCGTGGTGACCCTCGCCTCGGCCCTGCCCGTGGCGGCGGTCTTCGCCCTTGCCGCGGCGCTCCTCCCGCTCGTGCCGCCCCCAGGCGCCTACAAGGGCGACGCCTCCGCCTTCTTCTCCGCGGGGAACCGAGGGGCCGCGGCCTTCGTCGCCGGCTCGGATGAGGCGCTCGCCTCCCTGGCCTCGGAGGCCCTCGCCGCCGGCGACCTATCCCGCTCGGATTACGACGCGTTCGCGGCCGCGATTCCGGGGGCGGGCCCAGGCGATGATGGGGCGCCGCCGCGCCCGAGCGAGCCCGGCGCCGAATCATCCGCCGTGGCTCCCTCCGCCTTGGTCGCCAACGCCTCGGCGGCCCTCAAGGCGGTCCTTCCGCTGGCCCTCGTCCTTGTACTGACGCTCGTGATCCTGCTCCGCGACAGGCTGACCGATCTCGATACGATAGGGCTCGGCCTTGCCTTCGCGGTGGTCGGCATGTTCCTCTTCAGCCTTGGCATGGAGAAGGGCCTCTCGGCCCTGGGGGCCGAGGCGGGGCGCAGCCTGCCGCGCGCCTACGAGCGCACCGAGCGCCTCGATAAGGCCGTGACCCTGCGAGGCGTCTCTCCCGCCGATGTCTGGACGGCGGCCGGGCCCGAGGGGCTTACGGCCTACGTCTGGATGGACGCCGCCGACGGCCCCGTGGCCGTGCCCTTCGACGAGGGCTCCTACGACGAGCAATCCCAGGCCTATCGCTACGTGCCCGTGGAGCACGCGCTCTTCTCCGCCTGGGGCCGGGCCGGCGGCTACGTCGCCGTGCTGGCCTTCGTCTTCCTCCTCGGGTTCGGCGCCACGCTCGCCGAGCCGTCGCTCTCCGCGCTCGGTACCACGGTCGAGGACCTGACGACCGGTACCTATAAGAAGGCGACCCTCGTGGCCATGGTCGGCCTTGGGGTGGGCCTCGGGATGATATCGGGTTTCTCGACCATACTCTTCGACCTGCCCCTGTCGTGGATGCTCGGCGTACCCTACGCCCTGGCCCTGCTCCTGACCGTCTTCGCGCCCGAGGACTTCGCGGCCATAGCCTGGGACTGCGGCGGCGTCACCACGGGGCCGGTGACCGTACCCCTCGTCATAGCGGCGGGGCTCGGCATAGGAGGCTCGACGGGCGCCCTGTCGAGCTTCGGCGTGGTGGCGGCCTCTAGCGTCTACCCCATCGTGGCGGTGCTGGCCTCGGGGCTCTGGAAGTCGATGCAGGCCAGGCGCGCCTTCGCCGCCCAGGCGGAGTAGGGGGAAGCGATGACGACGACGAGGCTTTCCAAGATCACCTGCGTGGCCGACGCGCGCCTGTCGCCTACCGTCGAGTCGACGCTCGCCGACATGGCCATACCCGAGGCCTTCATACAGCGCGGCAAGCAGGTCTCCCTACTCGAGCGCTCGGGCCTCCTGGGGCTCGGGGCGCGGATCGGGCTCGGCGAGTCGCGGGCCGAGCTGTTCCGCTTCTACGCGCCGCCCGAGCTCGAGGCCGCGGCCGCGCGCCGCGTCGCCGAGGCCGCCGACCTGTACCTGCCCGGCCGCGGTACGCTCTTCGCGGAGGACGTGGAGCTGGCCGCGCCCGATATGCCGGGCTTCTCGCCCGAGGCGATCGCCTCGGCCTGCGTGGACGACGGCTGCAAGGCCCCGCGCGAGCGCTACGCGACGCTCTGCTGCATAGTGCAGCGCGGCATGGCCGAGTCGCTGGCCAGGACCGTGCTCGACATGGGGCTCTGCGTGCCCCTCGTCTCCTTCGGCGAGGGCATGGGATTACGGAACAGGCTCGGGCTCCTGCGTATCACCATACCGGTCGACAAGGAGCTGCTGTACTTCGTGGTGCCGGAGCGCGACGCCGATCTCCTGGAGGGCGTCGCCGTGCATAAGGCCCGGCTCGACAAGCCCGGCCAGGGCTTCATATACCGCTTCGGCGTCAGGGCCTACGCCGTAAACCTACGCATCCGAAGCGGCAAGCGTAGCCACGCCGCTTCCATGGAACAGGTGATATCCGCCCTGGACGACCTGCGGGGCTCCAGCGACTGG
>CAZNNA010000176.1:0-7167 GCA_964573825.1 uncultured Treponemataceae bacterium | reverse complement strand
TCGCCCTCCTCTATCTCGTCGGCCGGCGCGTAGACCTCTATGGCCGCCCCGCCCTCGTGCGGGCTCTTTAGGTCCTTCTCCTTGCGGTTCGTGTTGTTCTGGATGACGCTGTTGGCCGCGTCCAGGATGGTCGTCGTGGAGCGGTAGTTGCGGTAGAGCGTTATCTCCTTGCGCTCGGGCCAGTCGCGCTCGAAGTTGGTGATGTTCTCGAAGTTGGCCCCGCGCCAGGAGTAGATGGACTGGTCGTCGTCGCCCACCACGCAGATGTTGTCCCGGGACAGGAGGCGCATGAGCCGGTACTGCTGCAGGCTCGTGTCCTGGAACTCGTCTATCATGATGTAGCGGTAGTGGTCGCGGTACTCCTCGCGGACCTCGGGGAAGGCCTCGAAGACGGCTATGGGCAGGCCTATGAGGTCGTCGAAGTCGACGGCGTTATAGGCCTTGAGCGCGGCCTGGTACTCGTCGAAGACCTTCTCGTAGCCGTCCTGGGCGTCCTCCCAGCGGCGGCGCCCCGTCTTGACGTCGGAGAAGACTATGCCGGCCTTCTGCGCGTCGAAGGCGTCGGCCTTGAAGCCCACCTCGCGGGCGCAGTCCTTGAGGAGCTGGGTCCGGTCCACCTCGTCGTAGATGGAGAAGTTGTCCCGCCAGCCCAGGCGCTGTATCTCCTTGCGGAGTATCTTGACGCCGAAGGAGTGGAAGGTACTGACCGTCAGGTTCTGGAGCTTCTTGCCCGTCACCGAGCGGACGCGCTCCTGCATCTCCTTGGCCGCCTTGTTGGTGAAGGTCAGGGCCAGGATGGCGGACTGGGGTATGCCCTTCTCGAGCATGTAGGAGGTGCGGAAGGTGATGACCCGCGTCTTGCCCGAGCCGGCGCCGGCTATGATGAGGACGGGCCCCTCTATGGCGGTGACGGCCGCGTACTGCTCGGGATTGAGCTCGGCCTCGTAATCGAGATGCATGCGCCGGGAACGCGCTTACACGCGCTTCAGGAACAGAGACAGGGCCTCGACGCCGAGCCCGACGACGAGGGATACGACGACGCCGGCTATGGCGACGCCCGCGGCAATGGCGAGCATCACCTTCCTGCGCTCCATGCCGAGTATCCAGCCGCCCAGGGCGCCGGTCCAGGCGCCGGTTATGGGCAGGGGCACGGCGACGAAGACGAGGAGGCCCCAGTAACCGTAGCGCTCCACCTTCTCGTGAACCTTGGCCCGGGCCTTGGCCACGAAACGGTCGAAGAGCCGGGCGTAGAAGCCCCAGCGGTAGAAGAGGCGGTGGACCGTCTCCAGGAACAGGAAGGCGACGGGGCCGACCAGGGCGTTGCAGGCTACCGCTATGAGGGCCGCCTCCAGAAGCGGCAGGCCGCGGGCCACGGCGAAGGGTATGGCCCCGCGCAGCTCGGAAATCGGCAGGAAGGAGAGGCCTATGGTTATAAGGAGGGTGGTAATGTTCATCGCCGCGGAGTATAGCCGGGGCCGCCGTGGGCGTACAAGTATCGACGACGGCGTACTCGACGACGGTTCATTGACGCCGGCGGCGATGGCCTAGTAGCATGAGCCTAGCCGGAATGACGAGGAGTGTAGCGATGGAGTGCGAGCCGAGCGCGCGAACCCTGCCCGAGACCTTCCATCCCCTCGTCGCCGCCTGGTTCGCGGAGCGCTACGGCGACCCGACGCCCGTCCAGGCCGAGGCCTGGCCGCACATAGCCGCGGGCTCTCACGTCCTGGCCTCGGCGCCTACGGGCTCGGGCAAGACGCTCACCGCTTTCCTAGACGCCCTGTCGCGCCTCGCCCTCGGCGCCCTGCCGCCCGAGGGCCTGTCGGTGCTGTACGTATCGCCCCTCAAGGCCCTGAACGAGGACGTGCGGCTCAACCTCCTTACGCCCCTGCGGGAGCTCTCGGCCTACTTCCGGGCCCGTGGCGAGGCCTTCCCCGCCCTGCGCGTGGCTACGCGCTCCGGCGACACCCCGGCCTCCGAGCGGCGGAGCCTCGCCTCCCGGCCGCCATCCATACTCTGCACGACGCCCGAGAGCCTGGCGATACTCCTGGCGTCGCGGAGCGGGCTCAAGGCGCTCTCGACCGTTCGCCTCGTCGTGCTCGACGAGATCCACGCCGTGCTCGGCCAGAAACGCGGCACCATGCTCGCCTCGTCGGTGGAGCGGCTCGCCTTGGTCGCCGGGGAGTTCCAGCGCGTGGCCCTGTCGGCCACCGTGCGCCCCTTCGAGGAGGCCGCCCGCTTCGCCGGCGGCTACCGCCTCCTCCGCGTGCCCGGGGGCGAGGCCGTCCTCGAGCCCAGGCGCGTCGAGGTCGTGGCCCCTGCCGCGAGCAAGCGCTACGCCTTCCGGGTCGAGTGGCCGGAGCCGCCTGCACTCGGGCTAGGCCCGGGCCTCGGCGGGAACGGTCCCGCGCTACCCGACCGGGCCGGAGGGCGGACCGATGGAGACCTACCGCGCGGGCGCTACGGCGCCATAGTCGAGGACCTCCACGCCCGCCTACGGGAAGCGGCCACGGCCATCGTATTCGCCGATTCCAGGCGCCGGGCCGAGCGCCTGGCGGCCATGATCAACGAGCGCTCGGGCGAGGGCACGGCCTGGGCCCACCACGGCTCCCTGTCCAAGGACGTTCGCAAGGCGGTCGAGACGCGCCTCAAGGAGGGCCGCCTCCGCTGCGTCGTGGCCACCGGCACCCTTGAGCTCGGCATAGACGTGGGATCTGTCGAGCTCGTCGCCATGGCCGGCTCCCCGGCCAGGGCTGACCAGGCGCTCCAGCGGGCCGGCCGCGCGGGCCACGGCGTAGGCCTCACGAGCAGGGCCGTCGTCTACCCCTTCCACGGCCTCGACCTCCTCGCGGCACAGGCCGCGGTCGGCGCGGCCCTCGACGGCGACGTCGACCCCGTCCGCGTCCCCGAGGCTCCCCTGGACGTCCTAGCGCAGGTAATCCTTTCCAAGGTCCTCTTCGAGGAGCGCTCCCTCTCCGAGCTCTACGACGAGGTACGGGCCGCCGCGCCCTACGCCTCGCTATCCAGGGCCGACTTCGACGCCGTCGCCGGCCTCCTCGCGGGGCGCTACGCAGGCACGCGGGTCAAGGAGCTCGGGGCCCGCGCCTGGCTCGACGCCGAGCGCGGCACGCTACGGGCCCGCGAGGGAGCCGCTCGCCTCCTCTACGCCTCGGGCGGCGCCATACCGGACCGCGGCTACTACGCCATGCGCAACGCCGCCGACGGCTCCAAGATAGGCGAGCTCGACGAGGAATTCGTCTTCGAGCGCCGCGTGGGCAACAGCTTCGTCTTCGGGGCCCAGGCCTGGCGCATCACGGACATAGGCGACGAGGCGGTCACCGTCGCGCCCCTGGACAGGGAGGCTGACTTCATGCCCTTCTGGAAGGCCGAGAAGGCCTCCCGGGGCCCCTCGGTCGCCAGGCGCATGCTCGAGGCCTGCGCCGCCTACGAGCGCGGCCCGGAGGCCTTCGAGTCGGCCCTTCGCGCCGAGCGGGGCTTCTCGCCCGCGGCCGCCGGGGCCCTCCGCGACGTCCTGGCGGCCCAGGCGAGGGCCCAGAAGGGAGTCCCCCTGCCCTCGGAGCGTTCCATCCCGGTAGAGCTCTACCGCGACCCGAGCGCCAAGGGCGGCTCCTCTACCGTCGTCATCCACACGCTACGCGGCGCCGCCGTCAACGAGCCCCTGGGCCTCGCGCTGGCGGCGGCCCTCGGCGAGGCGCTCGGGCTCCGTGTCGAGCGACTGTCCGACGACGATTCGGTACTCCTCGTCCTGCCCCTCGCCGAGACCGACCAGGCCGAGGCGGCCGTGAGGATGGCCTTCGAGGAGGTCTCCCGGCCGGAACGGGCCCTGGCCCTCGTCGAGCGAGAGCTACCCGCCTGCGCCGCCTTCGGCTCGGCCTTCCGCGAGAACGCCGGTAGGGCCCTCCTCCTGCCGCGCGGCGGCTTCGGCCGGCGCACGCCCCTGTGGATCACCCGCCTCAAGGCCAAGCGGCTCTACGAGAAGACGGAGGGCATACCCGACTTCCCCGTCATCAAGGAGACCTGGAAGAGCGCCCTCTCCCAGCGCTTCGATATCGATGGCCTCTTCGCCCTCTGCCGCGGCCTCTCCGAGGAGAGCGTGGCGCTCGGCTACTTCCGCCCCGCGGCCCCGAGCCCCTTCGCCAGGCAATCGGGCTGGGCGGAGACCAACCGCTTCCTCTACGAGGGCGACGGCATGCCCGGCGCCCGGGGCCGGCGCGGCTCCGCTGCGGACGACGCCATCGAGGCGGCGCTCGACGACGCCTCGGCCCGGCCCCGCGTGCCCGAGGCCGTGCTCGACTCCTTCCTCCGGCGCCTGAGGCGCGAGGAGGCTGGCTGGGCGCCCGAGACCCCCGAGGCGCTCCTCGACTGGGTCGACGAGCGCGTCCTCCTGCCGGCCGACGAGTGGGAGGCCCTGGCCGCGGCCTGCCCCGAGGGCCTGGCCGCGACCGTCGAGCCTCGGCTCAGGCGGTTCCGGCTGCCGGGCGCCTCGATGGACGCCTTGGCGACCGAGGACGGAGCGACGGGACTCCTCGACGGCCTGAGCGCTCCTGTCGGCGAGCGGCTCGGCGATCGGCTCGCGGCCTGGCTCGAGACCGAGGGCCCCACGCCCTTCGATCGTATCGAGGCGGTCTTCGGCCTATCGGAGGCGGGGGCGAGGAAGGCCCTCGAGGGCCGCCGGGTCGTCTTCCTCGACGACCGCGGTACGTCCGGCGACGGGGCGGGCCGGGCCGCTACCTGCGACCGGGGCGTACTCGAGGCGCTCTATAGGAGCGCCCGCAAGGCGGCCCGGCCCGCCCTCACCCCGCGGCCCGTCGAGGCGCTGCCCGGCTTCCTGGCGGCGTTCCAGGGGGTCCGCGACCGCCTGGCCGAGGCGCCGGGGGCCCCGGACGGCGTAGAGGCCACCAGGCGAGCCCTCGCGACCCTTGCCGGCTACCCGGCTCAGGCGGGCCTCTGGGAGACGGAGATACTCCCCGCCCGCGTGAGGGACTACCGCCCGGAGTACCTGGATACCCTCCTCGCCTCCGGCGAGTTCCTCTGGTTCGGAGCAGGCAAGGAGACCGTCGCCTTCGCCCCGGCCGAGGACTTCGCCGCCCTGGCGCCTCGAAGCGCCGGGACATCGCCTGGGCGCCTCCTTGCCCCCGGGGCACCTCCCCAGGATGCCTGGGCGATAAAGGACGGGCACGGGCTCTCCCTGGCCGAACTCGAGGAGGCGCTCTGGGAGGAGATATGGGCCGGCGCCGCGTCCTCGGATAGCTTCGAGGCCGTACGCCGGGCCGCGGCCTCCGGCTTCGCCCGGGTAGCGCTCCCGGCCGGCCCTGAATCGCCCGGGGATGATAGGGGCGCTACGCTCCGCGAGCCCCGAGGCGGTACTCGACGGCGCGTACCCGCCGCGCTCAGGGGACGATGGAAGGCCGGCGCCCCGTTGGCCGGCCTATGGTTCTCCCTGGCGCTCGACGGCGACGCCGAGCGTGGCGACGCCGAGCGTGGCGACGAGGCCGATAAGCTGGAGCTACTAGCCATAGCGGCCAGGGCCGCCTCGCGACGCGCGGGCGTGCTAAGCAGGGCCACCGTCCAGCTCCTGGCCCCGCTGTCCTCCTGGCAGGAGCTCATGCCGGCGCTGCGGCGCATGGAGCTGGCTGGCGAGCTCGTCGCCGGGCGCTTCTTCGACGGCCTTTCGGGGCTCCAGTTCATGGGTAGGGAGGCCTTCGATCTATGGAAGGCCGGCTGGGACGAGGACGCAGTCCGGGCCCTCGGCGCCTGCGACCCGGCGAGCGCCGCCGGCCTCGAGGCGGAGGGACTCGACACGCTCGGCCTGCCCCAGCGCTCCGCCACGGCTAGGCTGGTCCTCCGGGGCTCCTCCGTGGCCTGCGTAGCGCGCCGCTCGTACCGCGAGCTGGAACTGAGGCTCGCGCCGGGCGCCCCGGAGCTCGGGGCCGTCCTGTCCTTCCTCGTCGAGGCCAGGAGGAGGGCCGTAGCGCCCGAGCGTCGCGTCGCCGTGGCCGCCGTCAACGGCGAACCCGCGGCGGCCTCGCCCTACGCCCCTGCGCTCGCGTCGCTCGGCTTCGACGCCGACCGAGGCGTCATGACGCTCTGGTAGTCGAGTAAAAAAAGGCGGGCCGCTCCCGAGACGAGGAGCGGCCCGCCGATCTAGCGATAGGGAGGCCCAGGGGCCTAGTCTTCCTCGGCCTCCCGGATACGGAAGGCCGCGGCCGCCTTGGCCACGTCATCCGCTATCTTGCCGGATATCGGCGAGTAGTGGTCGAACTCCACGGAGAAGCCGCCCGTACCGCTGGTCATGGCCTTTAGGTCTATGGAGTAGCGCAGTAGCTCGGCCTGCGGCACCTCGGCCTTTATCTCGACGATGCCGCCGCCTATGGGCTCCTGGCCGGATATGCGGCCGCGACGGCCCGACAGGTCTGACATGACGTCGCCTAGGTACTTCTCATCGACGAAGACCTCGAGCCGCATGATGGGCTCGAGCAGCGTGGCGCCGGCGTTCTTGCACGCCTCGCGGAAGGCGCCGCGGGCGGCAATCTTGAACGCCATCTCGGAGGAATCGACCGGGTGCTCCTTGCCGTCAGTCAGGAGGGACTTCACGTCGACGACGGGATAGCCGGCTATGGTTCCGAATTCCATGGCCTGGTGTATACCCTTCTCGATGCCCGGGATGAAGCCCTTGGACACGGCGCCGCCGAAGACCTTGTTCTCGAACTGGTAACCCGTGCCGCGGGGTAGCGGCTCCACGTCCATGACGACGCGGGCGTACTGCCCGTGGCCGCCGGTCTGCTTCTTATGGGTATACTCGCCGCCGGACTTCTTGGTGATGGTCTCCCGGTAGGCTACGCGCGGCACCCGGGTCTCCACCTCTATCTTCTGGCCGTGGCGCACCTTGTCGAGGAGGATATTGAGGTGCAGCTCGCCCATGCCCGCTATGACCGTCTCCTTGGTCTCGGCGTCGAAGCGTACGGTGAAGGTCCTGTCCTCCTCCGCCGCCTTATGGAGTAACTCGGAGAGCTTGTCCTCTTCCTTCTTCGATACGGCGCTGATGGCCACGGCGTGTATGGGCTGCGGCAGCCTGAGCGGCCGGAAGGTAAGCGGGGCCTCAGGGGCCGTGATGGTATCGCTGGTCTTGAGCGAGGCGCTCTTGGCCAG
>CAZNNA010000175.1:0-7173 GCA_964573825.1 uncultured Treponemataceae bacterium | reverse complement strand
CGGCTGGCTCATCGGCTGGCTCATCGGCTGGCTCGCCTGGGCGTAAGCCTGGATCGGCGCGGGCGGCTCAGGCCGGGCCGGGGGAGCGACCTCGGCCGCCGGGCGAGCCTCCCCGGGGGGCCCCGAGAAACGACCGAGCCTATCGTAGACCGAGGCCTCGGCCTGCCGCCGAGGAAGCCCCTTGTCGAGCGAGGCGATGCGGCGATCGGCGGTGGCCACGAGCTCCTTGAGGGCGGCGAGCCTATCCTCGAGCACGGTGATATTGCGGTCGGCGCTCGCGTCGAGCTCCGCCATGAGGGCGCCGATCTCGCGCCTGATGCGTTCGAGTTCCGCGCCCGAACCCAGCGAGGCCCTGACCTTGGCCCGGGTCCAGAATACCAAGGCTGCGCACGCGACGACCTGCGCGGCGATAGCTAGTATGATTGCGTTCATGCCTACCCTGAAATATCCACGTGCCCGCCGAGGGCCGGGTCGCTGACGGTCTCGACCCCGGGAGCGCCCTCCGTCTCCTCGGGCCGGGCCTTTCTCTGCTGGGAGCCGCCCGACGGCGCCTGCTGCCCGCCGTCCTCGTCGACTGACTCGGCGGCGGCCTGGTCGTCGCGGGGCCTCTGCACCGCCTTGGACGCCTCGTCCTCGATGCGCTTCACGAGCCGCGTATGCAGCTGGGCGTGAAGCACGGCCCCGTCCTTCTCCGCGGCCTGCTGCCTGCCGACCTGGTTGAGTTGTACGAACAGCGTCTGAAGGTCAATCGGCTTTATGGGCATCGGGCGGCCCCTTCCGAATGAGCTCGTCGTCGAATTCCTCGTACTTCGTCGTCTTGATCATCATGTTCTCGAGATAGAAGGTCAAGCCTTTATACTCGTTCTTGATCTTCTCGTGGATATCCCTGATCACTATCTCCGTCCCGGGATAGATGCGGCCCGAGACGCTGACCTTTCCGCGCACCTTGAGGTTGTTAAGGTAGGCCTGGATGGAGTCGTACTCGGACTTGAGGGCGGCCGTCTCGGCGGCCAGGTCGTCGCGCTTGTGGACGAGCTCGTCGAGCACGGCCTGCTTATCGTCAGGCAGCCCCTTGCGCTGGCGCTTGGTCTCGTTCATCGTGTAGATGTTCTTGTCGTACTCGTCGAGCTGCCGCTGGAGCAGCTTCTGCTTGGCGTCGAGCTCGTCCATCCTGAGCTTGCTCTTGGGATCGGAGCCCACCTCCAGAATGGTCTCCGCGCCTCCGGTGGGCGAGCCTATGGACTTGGCGTTTATCTCCTCGCAGGCCCGGTATCGCCCGCCGATTATCGAGGCGTGCTTCTGGCCGGAGCAGACGATGCGCTTGTCGGCAGTGATCTCCGAGTTGATGATGCTCGCGTTGACGAAGACGTTGTCGCCGGCGACGATGGTGGCGTTCTCTATGAATTTGGCCCAGACGGTCTTGCCCGCGGTAACGGTACCCGAGCCCTTCCCGGTGATACCCTGGTGCACGATGACGTCGCCCTCGGCGCTGATCTCCGCCTTGCCGACGTTGCCCCGAACCTCGATATTGCCCGTGGCCTTGACCGAGAAACCGTCCTCGACGTTACCCGTAACGACGATGGTCCCGAGGAAGAACTGGTTCCCCGTCTTGAGGTCGACGTCGCCGTTGATCGTATAGACGGTCTCGACGTTCACCTTGCTATTGATGTAGGTAGCCTCGCCGTTAACGTCCGCTATGACGGTCAGGCCGTCGTCGCTCGCGTGCACGTTCTTGCCGAGGGGTAGCGGGAGGTCCTTGCCGTTCTTGGAGGGCAGGAGCTTGCCTGTCACCGTGCGCCCCGGTATGCCCTGCTGCGCCTGGACCTTGCGGGCCAGGGCCTGGCCTTCCACGACGTTCTGGACCAGGTGCAGCTCCTTGTAGTCGACGCGACCGTTCTTCTCCTCCAGGTTGAGCTTGGAGCGATCGGTCTCGAAGAGGAACTGTACGCGGGCGTCCTCGCCGTTCTGGGCCCTCTGGCCCTGGGCGACGAGCACGGGCTCCTTATAGCGGGGCTCGTCCTCGAGCGACTGGAGCGCCTCCTCGATGACGCCGAAGACGACCTTGTTATTGCGGAGGTAGGCCAGTATGACGTCCCGCGAGAGATCGCAGCCGCCCGGCTGCGGCGGCGTGATGACGACGCGAGCCTCCATCTCCTGGGAGCCTACCTCCACCGTGAGCAGGGCGTCGGCGGCCGGGTTGGCTATGAAGCTACCGACGTTGACCCAATCGCCGGAGGCCGCCTTGACGGTCTCCCTGACCAGGGCCTCGTCGAAGTCGCGTATGGCCCGGGCGTGGAGCCGCTCGACGGCCTGCTTGTCGCTCGCCCTGCGTCCCTTCCCGACCGGCGGGACGACCTTGAGCAGGGCCCCGTCCGAGGCCAGGCGCACGAAGACCTTGCCGTCCGCGTCTTGCTTGATGGGCACGAGTTCCGCGGGGAGGTCCAGCCCGCCATCGAAGGCCTCGTCGGAGGCGGCCTCCACCTTCTGCCTGGATGCCGCCTCGTAGGCGCTTATCCTCCAGCGCTTGCGGCCTATCCCGGCCAGGCCCGCCTGCCCCTTCTCGAGCACGTCGTACTCGAGCCGCGCAATGGCGCAGTCGAGCTGCACGGCCGCGCTCCTCAGGGCCTCCTCGAGCGTGGCGCCCTCCGCCGTGACGCTGCGCTTATCCCCGTCCTCGTCCATGTAGCGGCGCATGAGCTCGCGTACCGCGTCGAAGCCTATGCGCGAGGCCATCTACACGATGCCCTTGCGGTAGTGGGTCAGCTTGGCTCGCAGGCGCAATATGGCCTTGGTATGCAGCTGGCTTATCCTCGACTCAGTGACCTCGAGTACCTTGCCTATCTCCTTGAGGGTCAGTTCCTCGTAGTAGTAGAGGACCAGGACCTTCTTCTCCTTGTCGGGCAGTTCCTGGATCGCCTCCATGACGACGCGCCGTATCTCGTCGCGCTCGATCATGGAGTCGGGGCTCAGGCCGGTCGGGCTCTCGATGCTATCGCCTATGGTCATGCTCTCGCTCTCGTCGGCGGTATACCAGACGTCGTTGAGCGACAGGACGGAGGTACTCGATATCTTGAGCATGGTCTTGGCGAACTCATCCTCGGACAGGCCGAGGGTCTCGGCTACCTCCTGGTCGGTGGCGGGGCGGCCGAGCTTGGCCTCGGTCTGCAGTATCGCCTCCTCTATCTCCTTGGTCTTCTGCCTGACCGAGCGAGGGACCCAGTCGATGCTCCTGAGCTCGTCGAATATGGCGCCGCGGATCCGCGTGACCGCGTAGGTCTTGAACTTGACGTTCTTGTCAGGGTCGAACTTATCTATGGCGTCTATGAGGCCGAAGACCCCGAAGCCGACGAGGTCGTCGAACTCCACCGAGGCGGGCATGTTGGCCGCGACCTTGCCCGCGACGTACTTGACGAGCGGCGCGTATTGCTTGATGAAGGACTCGCGGATAAGGGGATCCTTCTTCCTCTTATAGGCTGCCCAGAGTTCTTCTTCGCTGTGGTGCTCCAGCAGGGAATGATTCATTTTTTACTGCCCTTTCTGGTCTCTACGCAGTAAGGTCTGGACCGCCTTGGCTAGCACGGCGGGATCGGTACCGGCATCGGGCGCTCCCGCCGTGGGCATGGACGAGGACGGCCCCATGTAGCGAGAGGCGTCGGAACCAGCGCCGACCTCTCCGGATGCGCCTAGGCCGGCGTCGCCGAAATCCGAGCCGGCCGCTCCCGGGGTCTCGCCCTGAGCGGAGAACGCATCGCTAAAACCATCGAGATCGGGCAAGGTATCGAGCTCGTCCAGGGCCACCGACGGCCTCGGCGCGGCGCCCTGGGCCCCGGGCTCGCCCGAGTCGCCGGGGACCAGGACCTCGGAGCGAAGGCTCGCGACCTCTCGCTGGAGGGCCCCCGTATCCATCGCGCCGGCGAGCGGACCCTCGCCCGGGGGAGCGGCGCGCGACGCGGTAGAGTCGGGCGAGGCCCCGGGCGTCTCAGCGGACACCTCGTCGGCGCCCGGCAGGACGATATCCACGCGGGAGCCGAGGGCCGTCTCGGCCGCCGGGGACAGGCCGCCCGGGGCCTCGCCCCAGAGCTCCGGGAGGAACTGCCTGAGGATCCTGAGGCCGGCGAAGACGAGGCCGGCGAAGACGAGGCCGGATAGGAGGGCGCGGAGCAGCAGGATCCCGAGGGGGACCCTGGAGAAGGCGGCGATGATAATTGACAAGGCCAATGCGCCGAGCCCCGCGAAGGCGGACGCGCGTATACTCGAGTCCACCGTTTCAATAGCCTCCCATCGCCAGCAAGAGTAAGGCATAAGCCCTTGTCTCGTCAAGCTTTGCCTCTAGCGAGGCCGGCGAGGCTACCTTGGCTATCAGTCCTTGGCGAAGAGCTTCTTGATAAGGCGGGCTATCCCCTTATCGTCGACGAAGTCCGTCTTCTCGATACGGCTCACCAGGTGCTGGACGGATATGGCTGCCTTGCTCTTGGGATCCTGGACGATGAAGGGCCTCTGCTTGAGGACGGAGGCGGGGACGATAGGATCGTCGTAGATGCAGCCGAGGTACTCCACCTTCAGGTTGAGGAACTGCCCGGAGATGTTGACTATGCGCTCGGCTACCTTGCGGCCCTCGGTCACGTTCTTGACCCGGTTGACGACGAGCTTCAGGCCTATGTTGAGGTTCTCGACCTCGGTGGCGATTATCTTGATGATGCCGTAGGCGTCGGTAATGGCCGTGGGCTCGGGCGTCGTTATGATGATGGCGTCGTCGGCCGCGGCCACGAACGACAGGACGTTGCTGGAGACGCCGGCGCTCGTATCGATGATGATGATATCGACGTTGGACAGGGCGTAGAGCTCCGATATGAAGTTCTGCCGCTCCTCCTCGTTCAGGTTGGCTATCTTGGAGAAGCCCGAGGCGCCGGCGAGTATCTGGATGCCGTACTCGGTATCCAGGATGATCTCCTTCATGGTCTTCTGCTTGCGTATGACGTGGTACAGGTTGTACTTGGGTATCATGTTGAGCATGATGTTGACGTTGGCCAGCCCGAGGTCGGCGTCCATGACCATGACCCGCTTGCCCATGCGGGCATAGGCTATGGCCAGGTTGACCGACAGGTTGGTCTTGCCCACGCCGCCCTTGCCGCTGGCCACGGTTATGACGCGCGTCTTCTTGACGGGCTTGTCGTTCTGGGGCTTGGCGCTCATCAGTTCGCGGAGCTTCTGGGCCTGGTCTTCCATGAGGTCACTCCATCGGGACCCGCCTGGGGTCCCCTTGCCTTTCGGTACCGGTACGGTCTCGGCGCCCTAGCGCGCGATCGTTCCGTATCTCTCTTCTAGTTTCGGTCGGTTCGGCCTAAAACCTTCGAGATTCATGAGGAAACGAAGCGGATGGGCCGGAGATATATCCTGGGGGACCTTCTGGCCGTCGGTGAGCCAGGCTACGGCCTTGCCCGTCTCGGCGAGCGCCGACAGCACGTTGCCTACGCGGCTGGTCTCGTCGAGCTTGGTGACCACGACGCCTCGGTAGCGGAACGGCTCGAACTGCCGCATTATATCGAGCATGTCCTGGGTCTTGGTAGTAGCCGCCACGGCCAGGTAGACCTCCGCCGCCGGTCCGCAGGCGTCGAGGAGCTGCTGCATCTCGGCCAGGCGCACGGCGTCGCGAGGGCTCTTGCCTATCGTGTCAACGAGAATGATGTCCATGTCCTGGTGACTGGCTATGGCGTCCCGCAGGTCCTGGGCCGTCTCCACCACCGATACGGGCACGCGCATTATGCCCGCGTACTTCTCTATCTGCTCGACGGCCCCTATGCGGTAGCTGTCTATCGTTATCATCCTGACGCTGCTCGCGGGCATGCCGCCTATGCCGAGGCTGTTGAGGGCGGCCAGCTTGGCAATGGTCGTCGTCTTGCCGACGCCGGTGGGGCCGACGAGGACGACGACGCGAGGCTTGGACGGCCTCGCCTGGGCCGGCGCGCGGACGTCGTCGCCTATCCATTCGAGCAGGGACTGCTCTACGGCGTCGTAGTCGTCGAGCGCGCCGAGGGAGAATTCCGATCGGGCGCGCGAGAGGAGCGCCTCGCGGTAGGCCGCGGAGAAGTCGTTGTCCGCGAGCAGCGCGTCGAGGGCCGCGAGGGTCGGATGCTCCGGTTCCTGGCCGCCGCGAGCCGTCTCGGACAGCGTCTCCTTGAGGGAGCGGACCTCGGAGAGGACCTCCTGGATGGCGCGGTCGTGCTTGACCCGCTCGAGGAGCAGGCGCTTCTCCTCCTCCATCTCCGACTTCTTGCGCTCCTCCTCGCGGACGCCGTCGTCCTTGAGGTAGAACGTGAGCTCGACGCCCTCTCGGGCGAAGATGCCGAGGAAGCCGCCCCGCCTGACGGTGCGCTGGCTGAGTATCTTGGCCGCCTCGCCGTAGCGGGCGCGCACCTTCTCGAGGACCTCTCTGTGCGTCGAACCTTGCTCAACGAGGTATTGCATAGCGCCCCTATCCTTCTAGACGAATCTCTCCGATGGCCTCGACCTGGACGTCGGCCACTATCTCCGGCACCGACAGCACCACCAGGTCAGGTATCTCTCGCTCCGTGCTGGACTTGACGAGGGCCCTGGCCGCCTCGGAGCAGAGTATGACGGGGAAGTGCCCCTGTTTCTGCACCGCGGAGACGGCCAGCGTCAAGGCCTTGATCCATTGCCGCTGGGCCGCCGGCTCGAGGGCCGACATGGCCCCGGCGTGCGTGTCCACCCTGGCGTCGATAATGCGCTGCTCGAGCGAGGGCTCTATGGTCAGGACGCGTATGGCCTTGTCCTGGTCGGCGTATTGCAGGCAAATCTGGCGCCCGAGCGACTGCCTGGCCTTCTCCACGAGGAAACCGGGATCCTTGGTTACCCCCGCGTAGTCCGCGAGCGTCTCCAGTATGGCGACGAGGTTGCGTATGGACACCTGTTCCCGGAGCAGGCCCTGGAGGACCTTCTGGACCTCGCCCAGGGACAGGTGCTTCTGGGCGTCCTCGACCACGGCCGGGTAGTCCTTCTTGAGGGCCTCGAGCATGCCCTGGATCTCCTGGCGCCCCAGGATGTCGGCGGCATTGCGCTTGATGATCTCCGTGAGGTGGGTCGCTATGATGCTCGGCGCGTCGACCACCGTATAGCCGGCGCGTTCGGCCTTGTCGCGCACGTCCTCGGATATCC
>CAZNNA010000174.1:0-7181 GCA_964573825.1 uncultured Treponemataceae bacterium | reverse complement strand
GTCGAGGCCGAGACCGCCCTGGGCGGACGCCTCGACGAGGTGGTCGTCTTCGCGGATCCGCCGCCCGGCCCCATAGGCCTGGCCGAGGCCCGCCCCGCCGAGATAGAGCGAACGGCCCTCGAGTGGGCGGCCGGCTACGCGCAGCTCCTCCGGGAGGCACTGCGGCGCCTCGCGGAGCGCGGCGGCGGTACCGTCGCCCTCGTCCTGACCGAGGCGGACCGCGGTCCCCTGGGTTCTATGGCGGCGGGCGCCCTGGCCGGCCTCGCCGAGGCCCTAGCCGCCGGCATGGCCGCCGGATCGAGCGGCGCCCCGGGCGGAGCGGCGGCGGTTCGCTTCGTAGCCGTTCGGGACGAGTCGGGCCTGCCCGACGCCGCGGCGCGCCACGCGCTCAGGCTGCTCGACGAGCCGCCTCGCGACCCCGGCAAGGTCCAGCGCTTCACGGGGCGCGCCGGGCTATTCGGCCGCTAGCGGGACTGATCGATACGACGACGACCAGGAGGCCGGCATGATGAAGAGCGCGGTACGCCGCTTCGGCATTCTGACGAGCGGCGGCGACTGCCCGGGGCTCAACGCGGCCATACGCGGCGTAGCCAAGGCGGCCTCGGGCGTCTACGGCATGGAGATCGTCGGCATATCGAACGGATACCGCGGCCTGATCGACGGCGAGGCCAGGCCGCTGGCCTCCGACGACTTCTCCGGCATACTGACGCGCGGAGGAACCATACTCGGGGCCTCCCGCGAGAAGCCCTTCAAGCGAGACGAGGCCTCGGTCAGGGACTCGGACCTAGGCAAGGACAAGCCGGGGCTCATCAAGGAGAACGTCGCCGCCCTCGGTCTCGACGCCGTCGTCGTCCTCGGCGGCAACGGGACCAACACGACCGCCCACCTCCTCGCGCAGGAGGGACTCAACGTCATAGGGCTCCCGAAGACCATAGACAACGACATCTGGGGAACCGACGTCACCTTCGGCTTCCATTCGGCCGTGGACATAGCGACGGAGTCCATAGACCGGCTCCACTCCACGGCCCACGCCCATAACCGGGTTATGGTCATAGAGCTGATGGGCCACAAGGCCGGCTGGCTGGCCCTCTACGCGGGCGTGGCGGGCGGCGGCGACGTCATCCTGGTGCCGGAGCTGCCCTACGACCCGGCCGCCGTGGCCGCCGACATAGAGCGGCGGCGCACCGAGGGCAAGCAGTTCTCCATAGTCGTGGTCGCCGAGGGCGCCCTGTCCAAGGAAGAGGCGGCCCTGCCCAAGCGCGAGCGAAGGAGACTGCGCGAGGCGATGCCCTACCCGAGCATAGGCTATCGCGTGGCCGCGGAGATCGAGGCCGCTACCGGCATGGAGACGCGCGTGACCGTCCTCGGCTACCTGCAGCGCGGCGGCACGCCGAGCCCCTACGACCGGGTGCTGGCGACCGCCTTCGGGACGGCCGCCGCAGAGCTCCTCGCGCGCGGCCGCTTCGGCCGCATGGTGGCCATGCGGGAGGGCTGCGTCACCTCGGTGCCCCTGGCCGAGGTGGCCGACAGGACCAAGACCATACCGCCCGACCACTACATGGTCGATACCGCCCGCCTCGTCGGCACCTGCTTCGGCGACGAGGCTCCCTAGCGCTTCCTGAGGCGTTTCTTGGCGCTATCGAGCCTGGCTCTCTCCGCCCTGGCAGACTCCAGGAGCGAGGCCTCCCGCCTTACCGCCCGTGCCCGGTAGGCCATGAAGGCCGCGGCCCCCGCCATCATGAGGAAGCAGAGCAGCTGGCCCATGGAGAAGTTCAGGGGCGTCGTGTAGAGGTGTATGGACGCGTTCGGGTCCCCGAGCGTTAGTATGTACCCGAGGTCGGCGTCGGGCTCGCGGAAGTACTCGATGAAGAAGCGTACGAAGCCGTAGCCGAAGACGTAGGCGGCGCTGGCGAAGCCCTTGAACGGGTTATGCCTACGCACGACGAACCAGAGGACGAGCCAGAGGACTATGCCCTCGAAGAGAGCCTCGTAGAGCTGCGACGGATGCCTGGGAAGGTTGATCATGGCTCCCTCGAGCGACAGGCCCGACTTCTCCGCTATGTCTCGCACCCACGAGAGGCTCGTGGGAAAGCGCTTGGCCCCGGGAAAGACCATGGCCCAGGGCGCGGCGCTGACCTTGCCCCATAGCTCGGCGTTGATGAAGTTCCCGAGGCGCCCGAAGGTATACCCGAGCGGCACCGAGACGGCTATCATGTCGGCCCATTCCAGGTAATCCAGACGCTTCTTCCTCGCGTAGATCACGGTGCCGGCGAGCAGCCCCACGAAGCCGCCGTGGAAGGACATGCCCATGAAGCCGACGAAGCGACCGCCCTCGCCGAAGGGCCAGAAGATGAGCCAGGGCTTGCGCCAGTAGTCGCCGCTCGTGTCGTAGAGCAGCGTCCCGAAGAGCCTGGCGCCGACGATGAGGCCTATGATGCCGGCCAGGAAGAAGCCCGATATGTCGTCGTCCGAGTAGCCCAGGGCCCTCGAGCGTACCTGGTAGCGGAAGAGGACGTAGGTGACGGCGAAGGCCACGAGGTACATGAGGCCGTACCAGCGGAGCGGGAAGCCGGGTAGGAAGGGCAGGATCTCCGGGTGGATCCAGGAGGGGAACTGAACGGCGGCGAGCATCTATACCTCCAGCTATTTCTGCGCGATCGGGCGTTCGACTATGCGACCCAGCTGCGCGTCGAACGAGAACGCTATCTTCTGCTTCGTCTGCCGGACCTCGTGGAAGCGGTTATGGCTCTCTATCACGACGCCGGCGAAGACCGAGCCGCGTACCACTATCTCGGCGGGGAAGTGCTCCTCGAACTTCTCGCGGAGCTCGAAGACCCGGAGCGAGCGCCTCTCGAGCAGCTTGACGAGCCTGAGCTTATCCTGGCGTATCTTGTCCAGGTTGGCGCCTTCCTTCTCCTGCTCCCGCATGGTCTTGTCGGCCTGCAGTATCAGGGCCTTCACGCGCTCTATCTCCCGCTCCTCGGCCTCGATGGCGTCCTTGACCAGGTAGTCCTGGCCGAAGGACACCTGGGTCTTGGCCCCGTTGGCCGAGCCGAGGTTCTGCACCTCGAGGCCCTTGCGGGCGCGGCAGAGCCCGCCTATGAGGTGGCCCTTGTCTCCGAGGAGCCTGAGCTGGCCGTTGGTCTTGATGTTGCAGAGGAGGGCGGAGTTCTTGAGGGTTATGTCCTCGACCGCCAGGAGCATGGCCTGCTCGGCGAAGGCGGCCTCTATGGTCGTGCGGGCCCTGATGGTGCCGCGCTTGGCGCCCTTGATGCCCTCGGTCACCTTGATAGCCCCGTCGGCGGAGACGAGCGAGGCCTCGACCGCGCCGGTGACGACGACGTCGCCGCCCGCGACCACGGCGTAGCCTGAGAGTACGGTACCGGCTATGCCGACGGGGCCGGGGAAGCGGACGTTGCCGGTGGCGGGCCCGACGTCGCCCTTTATCTTCTGCGCCAGGGTGATGGAGAGCGCGTTCTTCTCGTAGCGTAGCTCGCCGTTCCTGGCAGCCTTGAGGAGCCTGTCCCCGTTCTCCTTGACTTCCTCGGCTATGGAATCGTCGAAGGTCGGCGGATCGGCGACGCGGGGGTCCTTGGGCGCGGGCAGGACGTTGCCGAGGACGTCCTGCCCGTCCTGGCCCTCGACCCCTATGGCCAGGAGCTCGAGTATGGGCTGGCCCTCGACGACTATGGTGGAGCGGTCCTGGTTCTTGAAGTCGGCCGAGCCGTCGGCCCGTACGGTCAGGGCGGCGCCCGTGGCCAGGCGGGTTATCCAGTTGACGCGATAGCCGCCGGCCGCCACCGGTTCCATGCCCCGGGCTATGACGCGAGGCGATCCTCCCCGGCCTTCCCTCGCGTCGGCGAGCGCGGCCGCTAGCTCCTTGAGGTCTATGCCGGACTTGACGCCGGCCTCGGCCAGGCCGGCCTGCGCCAGTTCCAGGGTCAGCTCGCGGCCGAGGCCGTAGCCCTTCTCCAGGGCGACGGAGGCGCTCATGCCGTCCTCGGCCACGGAGACGTCCACCTTTGCGTCCTTGAACGGGACGACCCGGAAGCTCGTCCCGCCCTCCGCGTCGCCGACGAGGAGCAGGCCGTCGTCCTCGCTCTCTATCGATTCCTGGGAGAGCCGCAGGTTCTCGAAGAGGCGAACGGCCGGGTCGTTGCCGGGCGGGGCGGGGAGGGGCTCGCCGTAGACGTCGACCCCGGGCTGCCCCGGCGACGGGGGGCCGAAGCGGGCCACGTCCTGGCCCTTCTTGACTATGGCCACGCGGCTCGTGTCGGCCAGGGGGAAGGCCTCGAGGCTCGTCACGTAGCGCGAGAGCGCCTGGGCCGACTCGACCAGCGCGACGTAGTCGCGGGTCTGGGCGTCGGTCAGGAAGGCGACCGCGTACACCAGGGCCCTGTCCTTGCCCTTTACCGGAGCCTTGCCCTCGACGAGGAGGTAGTCGAGGAGCTCCGTCTCCTTGCCCTTGTAGAAGGCGACCACGTCCGCCTTTAGCCGGTCTATCTTGACGCCCTTGAATTTGTGCCCTGCCAGGGCGGCGCTGACCATGGCTAGCTCGAGCTGCCTGCCTCGGCCGCGGCCCTTGACGACGCCCAGCGTAGCCTTGAGCCTATCGGGAGTCACGTCGACCCGCGCCTCGGCGTCGCGGTCGTTGGATAGGCTGAAGCCGAGCAGGGGCTGCCCGCTGCGCGTGGAGCGGAGCAGGGCGGCCTGGGCGTCCTCGGGGCCTATCAGCGCCTCCGAGCCCTTGCCCAGGGCGGCGGCCTCCGCGAGTATGGCCCCCGCGTCCGGCGGCGCCAGGCGCTTGTCGCCCGGATGGTAGTCCAGGAAGACCGTCGCCCCGTCGTCGGATAGCCGCAGGGCGTAGCGCCCTGGGCCGAAGGGCACGAGGTCGGCCCAGCGCGCTCCGACGCGGACGAAGCCGGCCTCGTCAGTCCGTATATCCGCCTTGTCGCGGGATAGCCCGCGGCCTAGGTAGAAGGCGGTGTCCTCCGCCGCCGGCGGGGGTAGGGGCTTGGCGTAGACGCTCTTGCCAGCCTTGCCGGGCCGAGACGGGCTCAGCCTGGCTATGACGGCGCCCCGTTCGGCCCAGAAGAGCCGCTGTACCCGCGTATCGACGGTGACGGCCTCTCGCGTCTCGACCTTGTCGTACTCGACGACCTTCTCCACCTTGGGCGGCAGGAAGGGAAGGGCCGCCGGCTTCTTGACGACTCGCTCCCGGGCGACGCGCTCGGTCCTCAGCCTATAGAGCTCGGGCGGAGGCGCCGCGGCCGCCGTCTCGTCCATGAACGCGAGGTACTCCTCGGGGGTCTCGGCCTCCAGCCACTCCGCCGCCTCGGGAAGGCCCGCCTCCGGCGCGTGGCCCCTGGCCACTACCTCTACGTGGGTTTCCTTGGCCTTGGCGAAGGCCTGCAGGGCCTCCTCGAGCCGCCTCGCGTTAACCCCTGCGATCCTGGCCTCCGACAGGAGCCGGGCGAGCCCGTCGGCCGCCCATTCGTCGCCGTCCGCCTTCGGCTCGAAGCGAAAGGCGGCCTCGAGCCCGAGCTCGTCGACGATGAGGCGGAGGTTACCGCGCGCGATGGTTCCTGCCATGGGGCTTCCCTAGGCTCGGAAGCCTTGGCTGAGCGCCTTGGCGAGCTTGGCCTTGATGAACTGGTTCTCCTTGCGGATCTGCGTCAGTTCGTACTGCTGCATCCTGATGGTCTCGACCAGGTCGCCCTGGCTCAGGGCGCCCGACGACAGGAGGTCCTCGACGTAATCGAGCTTGGACTCGAAGTCTACGACGGCCTCGGCGTCGGCCGTGCCGTAGCTCTCGTCCAGGTAGTCCGGGTCGAGGAAGGCCTCGTCGTCGCCCTCGGTGGAGACGATCTTGTCGGCTATGCGGTAGATGGCCTGGGACAGGATGGACTGGGGCTTGTAGCGTATGATGGGAATGCGGCTACCGAGCGCGACGTCCTGCAGGTCGTCGCGGTAGACTATGCCCAGGTGCTCCAGGTCCATGCCCAGGTACTCTCGGCAGGAGCGCCGTATCTTCTGGGCCTTGTCGGCGTCCTTGGGATCCTCGAGCATGTTGAGGACGAGCCTGGGAGCCAGCCTGGCCATGCGCATGTCGAAGGCCGCGCGGCTGGCCGGGTCCAGCTCCTTGACCCGCCCCAGTATCTCGGGTATGTAGGCGCGCTGGAGCGAGGCGCCGTCCTTGCGAAGCGACTCGAGTAGGGCTCGCGCCTTGGTCTTGGGCTTGAAGCTGTCCCACATGAGCCTGAAGACGGCGTTCTTGAGGAAGAGGTAGGCGTTCAGGGTCGCCGTCAGGGTCGGCGTCGTCACCACGATGCCGCGGCCGGAGAGCAGGAAGAAGTCCAGTATGTTGGCCCCCGTGCCGGCGCCTAGGTCGAGCACCAGGTAGTCGGCGTCCTCTACCGCCAGGAGGTGACGCGCCAGCTGGGCCTTCTGGCGAGCGGTGATGTTGGCCAGCCCGGGTATCTCCGAGTCGCCCGGTATGAAGCGCAGGTTGGGATAGTCGGTCTCGTGGCACAGCTCCTCGAAGCGCAGCTTGGCGCCCGATAGGTAGGCCCCGAGGCCCTGCTTCCTGGCGTCGAAGCCGAGTATGAGGTGTAGGTTGGAGGCGCCCAGGTCCAGGTCCGCCAGGACGACGCGCTTGCCGGCCTGGGCGAGCGCTATGGATAGGTTGGCCGATACCAGGGACTTGCCTACGCCGCCCTTGCCGCTCGCTACCGGGATGATCCTCACGCTAGTCTAGCTCCACTCGTTCGGGCTCCTGCGGCGCGGCCCCGGCCGGGCCCCGGCCCTCGGCCCCGCGGGCGCCGCCGAAGGCCAGGTACGCCCCCGCCAGCGCGTCCCAGGCGGCTATGCCGAGTATGGCGTACGCTGGCGTCGCCGCTGAGGTCGATAGCGACGCGACGAGCCTGGGCGCGGCTATGGCGCCCGAAAGCAGCGCTACGACCTTGCCGACGGCGAGCAGGGTCCTATAGGGCGCGTAGCGCGTCGCGTCGAGTCCCAGGAAGAGGAAGCCGAGCGCGAAGAGGACGTTGGGCGCGGCCAGTAGGCGCAGGAGCTGGGGCGCCCCGGGCTGGGCCGAGACGAATCGCTCGGTCGCGTTCGCGAGGACGAGGAAACGAGCGAGTTCCAGGCCCGAGAAGGCTAGGCATAGTGGTGAGCGCCGC
>CAZNNA010000173.1:439-7191 GCA_964573825.1 uncultured Treponemataceae bacterium | reverse complement strand
GGGTCGCCGTCCGCAGGGCGTCGCCGCCTGCGGGGAGCGCCGCGCTTCCTGGCTTACCTGGCGCTGCAGCTGGCCTACCTGGGGCTCGGCCTGCCGTGGATAGCCCTGCCGCTGGCAGTCCTGGCGGCGCTCGCGGCCTCCGAGGGCCTGCGCTGGCGCGGCCTCCTCGGGCGCTCTCCGGCCCTCCTCGCGATGGCGGTTCTCCCGGCCCTCTTCGGCCTTCCTTGGGAGTTGATACCGGGGCTGGCGCGGGGCACGCTCGACGGAGCCGCCTTCCTGGCGACCTGGGCCCCGGCCTGCCTGGCCTCGGCGAGGCTCCTGGCCGTCTTCGCCTCGGCCGCCTGGCTGTCGGCGGGCATGAGCCCGGTGGAGCTGCGCGACGCCCTGGCGCTGATCCTCCGGCCGCTGGGGCGCCGCCTGGCCGGGAGGGCTGCCCGCTCCGCGTCGCTGGCCATGGCCTTCCTGCCGTGGACCGCCGCCGAGCTCAGGCGGGCCGACGAGGCCGCGCGCCTCCGCGGCTCCGATCCCGGGAGGCGGGCCGGGCGCCATCTCCTGGCGCTGTCGGTACCACTCCTGTCGCGCTCGCTCGAGAAGGCCAGGCGCGGCTCCGAGGCGCTATCGCTGCGCGATCCGGGCTTCGGGGCCTAGGCCACCGTATCGCTACGCTTCGTACCGGAGTCGTCGGAAGCCGGGAAGACGGAGGGTAGGGCGCGGGCGACGAGTGAGCCGAGCGCCGTCATCGCCATGCCTATGACGCAGCCTATGACGACGCATGCCATGCGCTCGAGTCCCGTCCTCCAGGTAACGGGACCTGAGACGGTGACTATGACCAGGGCCGCCAGGGCCGAGCGCGTCGCCTTGCCCAGGCGTATGGCGCGGCAGAGCCCTATGGTCGCCACCACCGCCAGGAGCAGGGCGGGAGTGCCCACAGGGCCGAAGAGTAGTATGAAGGCCACGCCTACGGCCGCCCCCGCTACGTTCGCCTTCATGCGGTCGACGGCGAGCCTCATCGACTCGCGCTCGTCGGCGTCCAGGACGAGCAGTACCGATATCGTGGCCCAGTAGAGGGGGTAGCGCGGGAAGGCCGCGTAGAGCCCTTGGCTCACGGCCGCCCCCGCGACGCACTTGGCAACGTAGAGTAGGTATTCGGCTACGCTCGACTTGGCCTGGGCGACCCTGGGTTCCCGCTGTTCCATATCGGCGACAGGATACCGGGAGCCCGGGGCCTTGCGCTAGGGCATGGTCCGCGGGATGCTGTCGATGTGCCCGTCGACTACGGCCCCCTCGCCCAGGGCCGCCTGGACGGTGGATCCGAGGCTGTAGGCCGTGCCGCGAATTGCTACTGCTTCGGCTTCATCGCATACCCCTGGGGAGGTATGCAAGCTGCGCTTGCAGCTCGATCGTCCATAGCGTATCCTGCGCTCGGAGGATACCCGTGAAACAGCATACCCCGCGCGTAGCGCGCGCCGCCTTCATCGTCCCGGGAGCCCGCGCCGGGTTCCTGGCCCTCTGCCTAACCCTGGTCGCGATCACTGGGGCGTTCGCCGCGCCCTCTCCTGCCGAGCGGGTCGCGGGCCTGCCCGACGGCCTCTACGCCGTCATAGAGCTAACTAAGGGCGCCGTAGTGCTGGAACTATACCCGAGCAAGGCGCCCCTGGCGGTGACGAGCTTCGTCGGCCTCGCCGAGGGCTCACTCTCTCCCTCGGGCAAGCCCTTCTTCGACGGCATAGTCTTCCATAGGGTGGAGCCTGGCTTCGTGATCCAGGGCGGCGACCCGACCGGTACCGGAACGGGCGGGCCCGGCTATACGTTCCGGAACGAGATAGATCCCTCCCTGAGCTTCGGCGCCGAGGGCGTCCTCGGGATGGCCAACGCGGGCAAGGACACCAACGGGAGCCAGTTCTACGTGACGCTCGGCCCGGCGGCCTTCCTGGACGGCTCCTATACGATCTTCGGCCGCGTGGCCCTGGGCATGGACGTCGTCAAGCGCGTGGCCAAGGGCGACCGCATGGACTCGGTGCGCATCGTCCGCAAGGGCGCGGCCTATGTCGGCTTCAAGGCCGACAAGGCGGCCTTCGAGGCGGAACGCGCCGCCTTCCCCGCTAAGGAGGCGGCTAGGGCCAAGGCCGCGCTAGCCGCGCAGCATGCCCGCGTCGACGCGCGCGTACCCGGGCTCAAGCCCGGGCCGG
Source organism: uncultured Treponemataceae bacterium (assembly GCA_964573825.1). Taxonomy (GTDB): domain Bacteria; phylum Spirochaetota; class Spirochaetia; order Treponematales; family UBA12059; genus SZUA-370. The sequence goes on along the minus strand of CAZNNA010000173.1, from coordinate 5,002 downwards.
GCGGGCTCCGTTCCAAGGTCCTCAAGGAGGGCTCGGGAGCCAAGCCGGCCAAGGGCGCCGCGGTCAAGGTCCTCTACTCGCTCACGCTACCCGACGGCCGGGAACTCGATCGCTCCGGGCCCGAGCCCTTATCCTTCAAGCTCGGCATGGGCGAGGTGATACCCGGCTTCGACCTCGCCGTGGCCGACATGAAGCCGGGCGAGCGCCGAGTGGTCGCCATACCGCCCGAGCTGGCCTACGGCGAGCGCGGCGCCGGCGGCGTCGTACCGCCGAACGCCATCCTCGTCTTCGAGCTGGAGCTGGTGGGCTACTGAGCCGCGCTAGCGGTCTCGCCGCGGCGCTCGCCGAGGCCGCGGCCGCGGCCGGCGCCGGGCCGGGACCGATCGTGCCTGCTCCCCGCCAGGTAGAGGCAGGCTCCGCCCGCGAGCGCCAGGGCGGCCGCGCCGGAGAAGACCGCCTCGCCGCCCCAGGCCTGCATGGCGAAGCCGGCGGCCGGGGCGATGACGGCTTGCCCTAGCTCGGTTACGACCCCCAGGCCCATGAAGAGCCCTAGGCGGCGCGGATCCACGTGCTCGGGCACGAAGCGATTCTGCACCGCCGAGCCCCAGACCTCTCCCAGCGATAGGATGAACATGGACGCCAGGATGGCCCAGGACTCGGTCAGGAAGGCGAAGCCCAGGAAGCCGGCGGCGAAGGCCAGCTTGGAGCCGCCCGCGTAGGGGCCGATGCGGGCGACGCGTAGGCGGCGACTGACCGGCAGCTGGACGAAGACGCAGACGAGGGCGTTGACGGCGAGCGCCGCGCCGTAGGTCCAGAGCCCAATGCCGCGCGCCTCGAGATGCAGGGGCAGGAAGCTCTGGATGAGGCCGTAGGCGCCCCAGGCCAGGACCATGCCGAGGGTCCACAGCCAGAAGACGCGGTCACCCGAGATTTCTCGCCGTATCGCTCGCCGCCTCTCGGCCTCCGAGGCTCGGCCCAGCCCCGCCCGGTCGAGCCGCGAGCGGCCGTGCGAGGGCCCGGTCCCCCTTCCGCCGGCGTTCCGCCTGGCGGCGGCCGACTCCGGTACGGCGAACGCGATGAAGACGCCGACGAGCAGGTTAAGGACGCCGGCCGCCACGAAGCCCGCGCGCGGCGAGGTGGCGAAGATGGCCACCCCGATGATCGGTCCCCAGCCGTAGGCGGCGTTGATGGCTATGCGGTGGAGCGCGAAGGTCTCGGCGCGCCGGTCGGCCGGGGAGTGGTCGGCGAGCGCGGCGCTCGTGGCCGGGCGGTAGAAGGTCCTGGTCATGCCGTTCAGGAAGTTGAGGAAGGCCAGCACGCGTACGTCGGCGCCGGCGAACGCGAAGCCGAAGAGGGCGAGCCCGCTCAGGGCGACGCCGAGTATCTGCACGGGCTTGCGGCCCCAGCTGTCCGAGAGGTGGCCGCCCCAGGCGCCGAAGACGACGCTGGCCAGGGGCGCCGCGCCGAGCACGAGGCCGAGGGAGCCCAGGCTGACGCCGGAGCCGCGGAGGTAGAGGCTCAGGTAGGGCACGACCATGAAGCGACCGGTCGACTCGATCACCGTGGCCAGGACCAGGAGCCAGACGGCCTTAGGGAAGCTCTGGAGGTAGGAACGGGCCCTCGCGAGGGTCGCGGAGGCCGGGTTTGGCGCTTGATTCATCGTGCCCGGCAGTATAGCGCGGCCGCGGCGGCTCGGCCTATCGTCGGCTCGAAATGGAGCCTTCCCTACGCTACACTATCCGGTGAACCTACTCCCGAAAGGATACCGACCGTGAGCATACGCAGTCTTCGCGCGCCCCGAAGGGGCCTGGCCGTCCTAGCCGCGCTCTGCCTGGCGCTCGGCGCCGCGGCCCAGCCAGCCGGCTCCGCCGATCCCGTGAGCGTCTGGGACCATGACGATAACCCGGCCTCGTGGGGCTTCTTCCCCGACGCCATGGCCGTCGGCGTCAGGGCCTCGGCCCCCTTGGTAGCCCTATCCGATCCCGCGAGCCTAGCCGGTACCGTGGACGCTATCTACGGCCTCCGCGGCCTGGCCTATTCGCTGTCGACCGATACCGCCACGGGTTCCCTGGACCACGCCGTATCGAGCGCCGCCGCCGCCGGCCCCGCGTCGTTCGGGGCGCGCGTTCGCTGGGGTAGCGCCCTGGCCTCCTCCGCCAGCGGCTACGCCCTGGACCTAGGGCTAGCGCTCCGGCCCTGGAATTTCCTGGCCCTTACGGCCCGCGCCGACGACCTCTTGGCGGAGCGGCCCCGCGGCTCCTATCCGGACGCGGCCTTCGGCGTCGCGCTCAGGCCCCTGGCCTTCTCTAGGCGGCTGGAGACGCTCCTGACCCTGAGCGCCGACGCCGGCTACCGCGGAGGGACCTTCGCCTTCGATTCCGTAGGCGCCCGACTCCTCCTCGAGCCCTGGCTGAGCCTGGACGGTCGCTACGAGCTCCCGGGCGGGACCTTCGGAGTCGAGCTGCTCGTATCGCTGTCGGGCGCGGAGACTACGGGCGGGTACGCCTCCAAGGCAGGCTCCGCCCTATCCGAAGGCTCGGTATCGCTGGCGAGCGCCCTGCGCGTCGGGCGGGCGGCCCAGCGCCTCGGCACGCTCGGCGGTTCCTCGGGCGGCCCGGCGCTCGGCAAGGCGGCGCTCGTCATCGAAGGCCCCGGAATATACGCGTCGGTACCGCCGCGCCTGGACCTGGACATGGGCCTCGGCGAGGAGACGGACATCTGGCTCGGCCAGGCCCTCGAGGCCCTCGAGCGAGCGGCCTCCGACCCGGCCATCGCGGCGCTGGTATTCCTCGAGCCTCCGCTCTTCGAGTCGGACGCCCGGGCCCAGGAATTCGGCAGGGCCCTGGCTCGCTTCAAGGCGGCCGGCAAGCCTATCTTCGTCCACGCGCGCATCATGGAACGCCTGGGCTACGCCTACGCGGCGGCGCAGGCTGACGTCGTCGCCCTGGACCCGAACGGCTCCCTGGCCGTGGTCGACGCCGCCTCGTTCTCGCTCTACTTCAAGCGGCTCCTCGCTAAGCTAGGCATAGAGACCTACAACCTGCGCTCGCACGATACCAAGACCGCCTACAATTCCTTCAGCGAGGAGGGCCCGACGGAGGCCGAGCGAGCCATGAAGGAGCGCTACGTCCGGGGCCTGGCGTCCCAGGCCTACGCCGCGCTCGACGCCGCCCGCGGTCCTCGGCTCTCCGGCGGCGCCGCCGCGGCCATAGCCGCGGGCCCCTACCTGGACCCGAGCGCCGCCGTGTCCGCGGGCCTCGTCGACGAGCTTCTCTATCGCGAGGAGTTCCTCGACCTCGTGGACGAGCGAGCCGGTACTTCGCGTCGCGTCGACATACGGGCCTACGCCCGGGATAGGGACCTGTCCTGGGGCGAGCCGCCCGCCAAGCGCGTCGCGGTCGTCTACCTGTCGGGCTCCATCATCGAGGGGCCGGGAATAGCCGGGCAGAGCATTGGCGACGCGGCGGCCGAGCTCCTGGCGGAGCTGCGCGAGGACGCCTCCATCGCGGGCGTCGTGCTCCGCGTCGACTCGGGCGGCGGCTCGGCGCTGACGAGCGACCACATAGCGCGCGAGGTGCGCCTCCTACGGGAGGCCGGTAAGCCCGTCGTCGCCTCCATGGCCTCGTACGCGGCGAGCGGCGGCTACTACGTCTCCGCGCTGGCCGATAGGATCTTCGCGGAGGAGGGGACCATAACCGGCTCCATAGGCGTCACCGGCCTCCAGTTCAACCTGACCGGCCTCCTCGAGACCCTCGGCGTCGGCGTCGGTTCCGTGTCGGCGAGCGACTCCGGCGAGTTCGGCAACCCCCTCCTCCCGCGGCGGGAGGCCGACGAGGAGCGCATGGCCGGCATGATACGCTATACCTACGACCGCTTCGTCGCGGTGGTGGCCGAGGGGCGCGGCCTCGAGGCTTCGCGGGTGGACGAGCTCGGGCGCGGCCAGATCTGGCTCGGGAGCGAGGCCGTCGATAACGGGCTCGTCGATGCCATCGGAGGGCTCGACGCGGCCAAGTCCGCCATGGCCGAGCTGGCCGGCGGCCCCGTGCGCTTCGTCGACTACCTGCCCGGCGAGCTCGAGCCGAACGCCCTGGCCATGCTGCTCGGGACTGACGCCCGGTCGTCGGACGCAGGGCTCGCCTCGGCCCTCGCCTCGCTCCTGCCCGCGGGCGCGGGCGATGCCGCTGAGGCGGCCATCAGCGCCGCCTCCGAGCTATCGGCCATGGGCTCGGGCCTCCTGTACCTGGAGCCGGCCTGGCTCGAGCGGAGGCGCTAGGGCGTTATTCCGTAAAACCCCGGTTGCGGCCGGCTTCCTTGGCTCGGTACATGAGCCGGTCGGCCGCGTCGACCAGCTCGGCCGGGGTTCCGTGGGCCGAGGCCCGGGCTATGCCGTAGCTCAGGGTCTTGCCTACGGGGGGCGGGCCCGCGACCAAGGGAATCGCCTCGACTTCCCTTCGTAGCTTCTCGAGGAGGCGATGCGCCTCCTCGGGCTCGGTACCGGGAAGGATGAGGCAGAATTCCTCGCCCCCGTAGCGGGCCGCCACGTCGGTGCGACGGATTCCCCCG
>CAZNNA010000173.1:0-429 GCA_964573825.1 uncultured Treponemataceae bacterium | reverse complement strand
AGGTTCCTGAGCGCCTCGTCCCCCGCGGCGTGGCCCAGGCTGTCGTTCAGGGCCTTGAAGTGGTCTATGTCCAGGAGGGCCAGGCAGAAGTCCTGGCCGTAGCGGGTCCAGCGATCCCACTCGCGTTCCAGCGACTCCCAGAAGCAGCGACGGTTGACCAGGCCCGTGAGCGTGTCGACGCGCGACAGCCGCTCCAGCTCGCTCGTCCGCTCCGCTACCCGCTTCTCCAGGCTCGCAGCCAAGTCCCTCGATTCCTTGAAGCTCCTCGCGAACTGGCCCCCGAGCACTATGGCCTGGTCGAAGAGGAAGGCGAAGAGGCCGAGCCCGAGCGAATAGAAGGTGCTTATGACCTTCTGGACGTGGAGCATGTCGTTAGCCGCGGCGGCGAGGAGGACGACCAGGACGACGACGAACGAGCGTGCCTTCATG
>CAZNNA010000172.1:0-7250 GCA_964573825.1 uncultured Treponemataceae bacterium | reverse complement strand
AACGGCATTCACATCATCGACCTGCAGAAGACGATCCAGTCGATCAAGGAAGCCTACGACGTGGTCCGCAAGACCGTCGCCTCGGGTAAGCCCGTCCTTTTCGTCGGCACCAAGAAGCAGGCGCAGCAGGCCATCCAGAAGGAAGCCGAGCGCTGCGAGCAGTTCTACGTCAATAACCGCTGGCTCGGCGGCATGCTCACCAACTTCGCCACCGTCCGCAAGTCCATAGAGCGCCTCATCAAGCTCGAGAAGGAAGACTTCTCCAGCTTCACCAAGAAGGAACAGGCCCAGCTCCAGAAGGAGAAGGCCAAGCTCGAGAAGAACCTCGCCGGCATCAAGGGCATGACCAAGCTCCCCGGCGTCATCTTCGTCATCGACACCCGCAAGGAAGCCATCGCCGTCGCCGAGGCCCAACGCCTCGGTATCCCGATAGTCGCCGTCGTCGATACCAACTGCAACCCCGAGGGCATCGATTACCCCATTCCCGGTAACGACGACGCCATCCGCTCCATTTCCCTCTTTACCCAGATCATCGCCAACGCCGTCGTCGAGGCGGAGAGCGAGACCGGCCTCAAGATCATCGAGACGCTCCAGGACGAAGACGCCGAGGGCGAGGAGCCGAAGGCCGCCGCCGAGGAAGAGGAGGAGGTCGAGGTTGACCCGGCCACCTACAACGCCGAGACCGCCGCCGCTCCCGCCCACGCCGAGGCCGCCGTCGCCGACGAGCCCATCGTCGAGGAAGACAAGTACTACGAGAAATAAGGAGAACGCCGTGGATATCAAGGCAAGCGATATAAAGAACCTGCGCGAGAAGACCGGCGCGGGAATGATGGATTGCAAGAAGGCCCTCGTCGAGGCGGAGGGCGATTTCGCCGCCGCCGAGCGCAAGCTCAAGGAGTGGGGCCTCGCCGGCGTAGCCAAGCGATCCGGCCGCGCCACTAACGAGGGCCGCGTATTCCTTCACGAGGCCAAGGGCTTCATAGCCCTCGTCGAGATAGCCTGCGAGACGGATTTCGTCTGCCGTAACGACGACTTCATAGCCGGCGGCGAGCGCATGGCCAGGCTCTGCGTCGAGAAGGGCTACGACAAGCCCGTCGAGGAGCTCGAGTCCATCGTCAAGGACCTGGCGAGCGTCATCAAGGAGAATATCACCCTGAAGCGCGTCGTGCTCGTCAAGTCCGGCGCCTCCGAGCTGGCTCACTCCTACGTTCACGGCGAGGGCAAGCTCGCCGTCGTCGTCAAGTTCAAGGCCGACAAGGCCGAGGCCCTCGCCAAGCCCGACGTGGCTGCCTTCGTGCACGACGTGGCCCTCCACGTCGCGGCGTTCCGCCCCATGTTCCTCCGCCAGGAGAGCATCGAGGCCGCCTGGGTCCAGGAGCAGAAGGACATCTTCAAGAAGCAGGTCGAAGGCGACGAGAAGATGGCCGGCAAGCCGGAGAAGGTCGTCGACGGCATACTCGCCGGCAAGCTCAAGAAGCTCATGAGCGAGGTCTGCCTCCTCGATCAGGGCTTCGTCAAGGACGAGAAGCAGAGCGTCAAGGCCGTCATGGGCCAGGTCGGCAAGGCCGCCGGCGCCGAGCTCGATATCGTCGACATGGTCTACGTCAAGGTCGGCGAGAACTAACAGCCGTCCCCGCGTCCGGCGCCCCCCCGCGGGTCGCCGGACGCGCCGCGGGCGAATCCCTCCGCGAGCGCTGGGATTCTCGAAAGGGAGAGCAATGGAAACCATCAAGGCCGCTTGCGAAGAACGCATGGGCAAGACCGTAGCTGCGCTCAAGGACGATTACGCCGCCCTCAGGACCGGACGGGCCTCCCCGGCCATACTCGACAGGCTCCGGGTCGATTACTACGGACAGAAGTCGCCTATATCCCAGGTGGCTACCGTCTCCGTGCCCGAGGCGAGGCTCATCGTCATCCAGCCTTGGGATCGCGGACTCATTAGCGAGATCGAGAAGGCCATCCAGAAGTCCGAGCTCGGGCTCAATCCATCGAACGACGGCAAGGTCATCCGCATAGCCATACCGCCGCTCACCGAGCAGCGACGCAAGGAGCTCGTCAAGAGCGCGAAGGCCAGCGCAGAGACCTCCCGGGTAGGCATACGCAACATACGACGCGACGGGCTCGAGGACATCAAGAAATCCGGCGTCCCCGAGGACGAGTCCAAGAAGGCCGAGGACGACCTACAGAAGCTAACCGATTCCTTCATCGCTCAGATCAATAAGATCCTCGAGGAGAAGGAAAAGGAAATCCTGGAAGTCTAGCATGAGTCCCCGAACCGAACGCTCCGTCCCCTCGCATGTCGCCATTTTCATGGACGGCAACGGTCGCTGGGCCAAGGCCCGCGGCCTGCCGAGGACCGAGGGGCACCGCGAGGGGCTCAAGGCGGCCAAGCGCATCGTGAAGGCGGCCAAGGAAGCCGGCGTACGCGACCTGACGCTCTATACCTTCAGCACGGAGAATTGGAAGAGGGCCGCCGAGGAGGTTTCCTTCCTCATGGGGCTCGTGACCACCTACCTCCGGGCCGAGCTGGACTTCTACCGCGAGCATCGCGTACGGGTCGTGCATTCCGGCGACTCGGCGGGGCTGCCCGCCTCCGTGCGAGAGGCCCTTGACGGCGTGGCCGCCGACACCGCCGGCTTCGACGGCATACGCGTCAACCTAGCCATCAACTACGGGGGGCGGGACGAGATACTCAGGGCCATTGCCCGGCTCGGCGACCTGGGTAGGAAGCCCACCGAGGACGAGTTCCGCGCCTGCCTGGACCTGCCGGACCTACCCGATCCAGATCTCATCATACGCGCCGGGGGAGAGCTTCGCATGTCTAACTTCCTGCTATGGCAATCGGCCTACTCCGAGCTCTATTTCTCCGATATCCTCTGGCCCGACTGGACCGAGACGCAGCTTCGCGAGGCGTTTTCCGAATACGCGAGGCGCGAGCGGAGATACGGCGCGGCAGAATGAAAAACTTCATAGAACGCGTAGTCTTCGTCGGCCTAGCCGTGCCGCTCCTCTTCGCGCTTATCCTCTACGTGCCCGCCTATAACCACGCGCCCATAGGCGCGCTCCTCTTCCTGTTCTGCGGCGGCTCGGCGCTCGAGCTCAGGCGCATGCTCGAGCCCGGGGCCTCGGTTCGGCGCTCGATCCTGGCCGTCGCCCTGGGCCTCGCCGCTCCGGTCGCCGCCTATGCCGCCGGGCTAGCCTTTCCCGGCGCGAGCCTGGCCCTTACCTGGCTGGCGCCCGGCGCCGCCGTAGCGAGCCTCGGGTTCCTCGTCTCGGCTCTCCCCCTGGCCTTCCCTCGCCGGGCCTCCTCCATAGAGGCGGCCGCCCGGAAGGCCGGCCTCAACGCCTTCTACCTCTTCTACCCCGGGATGCTTTCCTCGGCGATGGTGGCCATACTAGGTTTACCCGACTCCTCCGGGCGGCTACTCATCTGGTTCGCCCTCATCGTCTTCGGGAACGACAGCCTAGCCTGGCTCGCCGGCGTCACGCTCGGCCGCAAGCGGGGCATCTTCGCCGTCTCCCCGAACAAGAGCCTCGAGGGCCTCGTCGCGGGACTCGCCGGCAGCCTCGGATTCGCCCTGGCCGGCCCCCTGCTCTTCCCCGGGGCCATAGCCGAGGACTGGCTATCGCTCTCCGTCCTCGGGCTCGCCTGCGGAGCCTCCGTGGTATCGGGCGACCTCTTCGAGTCGGCCCTTAAGAGGGCGAGCGGAACGAAGGACTCCGGTTCCATCGTACCAGGCCGCGGCGGCATCCTCGACTCGTTCGACAGCCTCCTCTTCGCCGGGCCCGTCTTCATGGCCATCCTAGCCCTCTCAGGCCTCGCGGCCTAGGCGGCAAGGCTTGAAACGCGTACTCCTACTCGGCGCGACCGGGTCGATAGGGCGGCAGGCGCTCGATATCGTAGCGCGGCATCGGGATCGCTTCTCCATCGCGGGGCTCCATTCCCATACGGACGCTTCGGGGCTCGCCCTCGCGGCGACGACCCATCCCGGGGCGGTCGCCTGTCTCGGCGGTAGGGTCGATGCTACGTTCGCCTATTCCGGTCCCGGCTCGCTCAGGCGACTCATCGAGGAAACCGAGGCGGACATGGTAGTGAACGCGGTCGCCGGATCCGCCGGTCTCATGCCGTCGCTTTGGGCGCTGCGCTCCGGCAAGGACCTGGCCCTCGCCAACAAGGAGACCGTCGTCATGGCCGGCCGCCTCGTGCTCGAGGAAGCCGCGCGCCTAGGGCGTGCAGTCCTGCCGGTGGACTCGGAGCATTCGGCCATATTCAACCTGGTAGAGCGCATCGGCCGCGACAGGGTCAGGGAGATTGTCATAACGGCCTCCGGCGGAGCCTTCCGAGACGAACCCCTCGAGTCGCTCGAACGCAAGACGCCGGCCGACGCCCTGGCCCACCCGACCTGGAGCATGGGCGCCAAGATAACGATCGATTCGGCAACCATGGCCAACAAGGGGCTCGAGGTCATAGAGGCCGCTCGGCTCTTCCGCGCCAGGCCCGAGGATATAAAGGTCGTCATACATCCCGAGAGCCGGGTGCACTCGCTCGTCAGGACCCTGGAAGGCTCGCTCTACGCCCAGCTATCCAGGCCCGATATGCGCCTGCCCATACTGAACGCGCTCAGCTGGCCCGAGCTCGTGCCTGAGGACGTAGCCGACCTGGACCTGTGCGGCTCGAGCCTCCGCTTCTACGCGCCCGATCCTGCTCGCTATCCGCTCCTCGGCCTCGCCTACGAGGCGCTGAAGGCCGGAGAGGGCGCGACCTGCGCCTACAACGCGGCCAACGAGGTAGCCGTAGAGGCTTTCTCGGGCGGACGCCTCGGCTTTACCCGCATAGCAGAGGTAACGCGGCGCGCCCTATCCGATGACTACCCGGCGGCGGTATCCTCCGTAGAGGCGGCGCTCGACGTAGACGCCTCGGCGCGACGGCATGCCCTACGCGCCCTCAAGGAGCTTGCATGAGCCTTATCACCATACTACTCGGACTCCTGGGCCTCGGCATCGTGGTATTCTTCCACGAGCTCGGACACTTCCTGGCCGCTAGGCTCGTGGGCGTGGGCGTAGACGAGTTCTCCCTGGGGTGGGGACCGCGCCTGGTATCCCGTCGCATGGGGACTACCACCTACACCCTGTCAGCCCTGCCCATCGGCGGCTACTGCCGCATGAAGGGCGAGAATGCCTATCGCCAGGCCCTGGAAGAGGGCCTGGACGAGTTCCCTCGCGAGCCCGGCAGTTACTTCGGGGCCTCGCCCGCCAGGCGCATAGTCATAGCCCTAGGCGGCCCGCTCATGAACGTCGTCTTCGCCTTCCTGGCGTACGCGGCGGTGATGGGCATAGGCTACGAGGTCCGCAGCTGGGACACCAGGGTCGTCCTCGTGAGCGAGTACGACGGCGGCAGCTATCCCGCCGATGCCGCGGGCGTCCTGAGCGGCGACCGCATCGTGGCCCTGGACGGCAGGAGCGTCGGTACCTTCTACGACATACAGGAGACCATATCGATGTCGGCAGGCCGCTCGGTCTCGGCGGAGATCGAGCGAGACGGCAGGCGGCTAGGCCTATCCCTCTCTCCCGCCCTGGATAAGGATACGGGAGCCGGACGCGTCGGCCTCTACCCTTGGATCGAGCCGGTCATCGGCTCGGTAACGCCGGGAGGGCCCGCCGCCCTCGTCGGCCTCGAGCCGGGAGATAGGATTCTGTCGGTCAACGGCAAGCCGGCGCCGCACAGCCTGGCCGTGAGCGCCCTGGCTAGCTCGGGCTCGCCTACCAAGGTGACGCTCGGCCTAGAGCGCGACGGCGTTCCGCTAGAGGCGACCCTGGTACTCGGCTCCGGCGAAGGCGATCCCCTTGGCATCGCCTGGACCGCCTCGTCGTCGCGGATCGGCGCGGACGGATTCCTGGACGCCCTGGCCAAGGGCGCGTCGGAGACGGGCCGTACCATCAAGGCCACGTACGCGGGCATCGCCTCGCTCTTCAGGGGCGTCAACCTGCTCAAGGCGGTCTCGGGGCCCGCCCGTATCACCTGGATGGTCGGCAGCGTGGCCAAGGAAGGCCTAAGCTCGGAGGCGCCCGCGGAGGGACTGGCCGTGGCCCTGGGATTCCTGGCCATGCTGTCCGTCGGCCTCTTCGCCATGAACCTGCTACCCATTCCCCTCCTCGACGGCGGCTCCATCCTGCTCTTCCTGGTCGAGCTGGCCAGGCGCAAGGCCGCCAAGGTAAAGACGGTAATGCGCTACCAGACCGTCGGCGTCGTGGCCGTGGCCGCCATCTTCCTGCTCGCCTCGGTCGGTGACCTGCTCTTCTTCTCAAGGAAATGATGCTATAGTACCGTTACTAAGCCGGAGGAACAGCCATGACTAGACAGGTTCGATGCAGGTGCGACGCGGTAGTCGACGTCGAAGTACCCGATATACTCGATCTCGACGCGGGCGAGGGGGCCCTGGCCCTCCTTGCCGCGGGCCAGTCCCCCCAGGCTACCTGCCCTCGCTGCGGAGTCGCCGTGCGCGCCGAGCTACCGCTCCGCGTGGCCATGAGGAGCGCGGGACTCGATGCCGCGGTGCTGCCCGAGTCCGAGCGGCTCGCCGCGTACCGCGGCAAGGCCGACGCCCCGGCGGGCGTCGAGGTCCTCCTGGGCTACCAGGAACTCTTCGAGCGCGCCCGCTGCCTAAGGGACGGCCTTAACCCGCTGGCGCTCGAGGCCCTGAAGCACGCCATAGAGGCCAAGGCCGACGAGAGCGGCCCGGCCGAGGGCGAGGTAGTAGTACTCTATAACGGCATGGAGGGGGCTGCCCTCGCCTTCCACGTACTGGGCCTCAAGCCCGGCGAGGCCGGGGTGATACGCGTCCCGAGGAGCGCGTACGACTCCGTGGCCGAGTCCGCGGCTCGGCAGGCCGGCAAGGAGCCCTATAGGACGCTCAAGGCCGGTCACTACCACGGCGCCCGCAAGCTCGAGCTGCTGGCGTCCGAGTAGACCGAAGGCGGGCCGGCGCCGGCCCGCTGGCCATCAGGTATGAGAGGGATTGGCCCTGACGCGCTCTACGGCTTGGGCCACAGCCGCCTTAACCTTATCGGCGTAGGCTCCGGCCTCGTCCGCGTGGGCGTACATCGTACCGAGGAGGGACGCGTGGTAGCGGGGCTCGAGCTTGTTCAGGGCTAGGGCCGCCATGTCCAGCACGCAGTCCTGGCAGACGCAGGTCCCGGACTCCTCGGCCCCTCCCAGAACGCGCCCGAGTTCCTCGAGCACCATGCGCTCG
>CAZNNA010000171.1:0-7259 GCA_964573825.1 uncultured Treponemataceae bacterium | reverse complement strand
GAGGCCGCTCCTATCGACCAGGGCGAGGCCCGGGAACCGGCCGCGTCGCCCTCCGCGACGCCCGCCCGGCCGCGCGTGCCTGGCCTGTCCTTCTCTGGCGAGGCCTCCGCCGACCTCCTTTACTCTATCGCCTCCCCCTTCGAGCCCGACGCGCGTACCGCCTCGTACCTCGGCAGGTCCTCCCTGCGGCTAGACGCGAGCGGAGGCGACCGCGACGCCGCGGCGATCCAGGCATCGCTATCGGTCTCCCTCCTCTACGGCGCGGCGGCCGACGCGGCCCGAGCTAGCCTCGCAACCGCCGCCGGCGCCACGGGGCTAGCGGCCCTCGCCGGCGTCCTCGGCTCATCCGAAGGACCGATCCTAGCCATCGAGCTCCGCAAGCTGTACCTCTCCATCCATACTGACCTGGCCGACGTCTCGGCGGGGCGCATGATACTCAACTACGGCAGGGGCACGGCCTTCTCGCCCATCGATCTCTTCTCGTCCCTGGACGCGACCGGGCTATCGCTCGGAAGGCTCGGGACCGACGCGCTCCGCCTCCTTATTCCCCTATCGGACTTCTCGGGGTTCGACGCGGCGGCTACGCTCGCCTCGGCTCCGGAGAAGGGCGTAGCGGGGCTTAGGCACTACGGCGATGCCGGGGGAGTCGCCTACGGCCTGGCGGCCTACCGCGACGGTTCGCGGCTGGCGGGCGGCGAGCTCGTCCTCGGAGCCGACCTCAAGGGCGACCTCGTAGCGGGCGTCTCGGCCGAGGCCGTGGCACGCCTGCCGCTCGAGGATCGGGCGCCCAGTCTCGAGGACGCGTCCTATTCCCTCATGCTCGGGCTCGACTACTCGCTCTGGGGGCGCCTGTTCCTCGACGCCGAGGTACTCTGGAACGTAGCCTACGGCCGCGCCGATATCGCCGGGCAGTTCGCGAAGGCATGGCACGCCTTCGCCTCGGTATCCTGGAGCGTCGACGAAGGCCTCGCCCTCGACGCCCGTTGTTTCTACGACGCGAGCGGCGGCCTCGAGGCCACGCTCGCAGCCTCGCTCGCGCCGGCGAGCGGCGCCAGGCTGACCGCCTTCGCGCGCTATGCCCGGGCCTCGGGCGGGGACGACTCCCTGGCGCCGGGGCTCAGGCTATCGGTCTCGTACTAGGCTAGCCCGCTCTTCCCTCCGCGTCGCCCTGGCGGTATCTTTACCGCATGAAATACCTGACGGTATTGGTAATGATAGCGTTGACAGGAGGGACTACCATGGCTCACGCTCGCGCCTCGTCCGAGCTCGTGCTCGGCGGCGGATGCTTCTGGTGCCTCGAGGCGGCCTTCGAGCTCGTGCCCGGGGTCTCGGGGGTGGAGTCCGGGTACGCGGGCGGCTCGGCCGAGGACCCGAGCTACGAGCGGGTCTCGAGCGGGCTCACGGGCCACGCCGAGGTCGTTCGCGTCCGCTACGATCCGGCACAGGTAGGCCTGCCCGAGCTCCTCGACCTTTTCTTCCACATCCACGATCCGACGACCGAGGATAGGCAGGGCGCCGACGTGGGGCCGCAGTACCGATCGATCATACTCTACGCGGACGAAGCGCAACGAGCCGAGGCGGAACGCGCCATGGCCAGGGCCCAGGCCGGGCTCGATAGGAAGATAGTCACCGAGATCCTACCCCTGGAGCGCTTCTGGCCCGCCGAGGCCTACCACCAGGATTACTTCCGCAAGAACCCGAGCCAGGGTTACTGCCGCGTCGTCGTCCGGCCGAAGGTAGAGAAGGCCGAGCGTTTCCTCGAGGGCCTTAAGGCCGCCGCGGGAGGCCCGGCCGGGGGCGCGCCTAGGCCTTGAATAGCCGGGCTATCTCGTGGCGGTACAGCTCGGCTATGGCGTGGCGCTTTATCTCCTGCTTGGCCGATAGCTCCTTGCCTACCTCGAAGGGGGAGGCGAGGAGTTCGAAGCGGAAGATGCGCTCGAAGCTCTTGAAGCCCGTCTTCTGGTTGACCGCCTGGTTGATCTCGTAATCTATGAGCTCCCTGACCTCGGGCTGCCTGAGCATGGTCTCGTAGTCGACGATGGGCACGGTGTTTTCCTTGGCCCAGGCCGTCACCACCTCCTGATCGGGAACGACGAGGGCGGCCAGGAAGCGCTGGTCCTGCCCCAGCACGACGGCCTGCTTTACATACGGGCTGTCGCAGATGCGTTGCTCGATGGGCAACGGCTCGACGTTCTCGCCCCCGAGGAGGACTATCGTGTCCTTGGCCCTGCCGGTCAGCTTGAGGAATCCGTTCCGGGTCAGCATGCCGAGGTCCCCGGTGTTGAGCCACCCGTCGGGTGAGAGGACCTTGGCGGTGAGCTCGGGTTTCTTGTAGTAGCCGAGCATGACCTGGGGGCCCCGCACGTACACGATACCCTTGCGGCAGCGCCCGAGGTCCGCGCCGGCCTCGTCCCGTACCTGGAATTCCGTGCCGCGAATGGCCGGCCCCACGGTGCCCATCACGGGCTTCCGCTGGGGGCGCAGTCCGATGACCGGCGCCGTCTCCGTCAGGCCGTAGCCTTCCAGGATCTGTACGCCTATCGAATCGAAGAATATGTCGACCGAGCCGGGCATGGCACCGCCGCCCGATATGCCGGCCCTGAAGCGGCCGCCGAGCTTGGCCTTGATCTTCCTGAAGATGAGGAGCTCTCCGAGGCCCCTGAGCGGGGCGAGCAGTATCAGGGGAACGACGGGAACGATAGCGTCGAGGACGCGGGAGCGGTTGCCGAAGTCGGGTAGCCGTCCGAGCAGCATGTTGCGCAGGTAGGAGAACGACTCGCCCACGCCGACGAAGAAGCCGAAGAGCGCCTTCTTGGCTCCGCCCGCCTGCCGTATGTTCTTATAGATGCCGTCCTTGACCGATTCCCATATCCTGGGGACGCTGGCCATCCAGTGCGGCCGTATGGCCTGGAAGTCGGGCAGCATCACGGCGCCCACCGGCTTCGAGTAGGCTATGGCGTCGTGGACGGCCAGTATGGCGTACTGGACGATGCGCTCGAAGGAGTGCCAGACGGGTAGAACCGATAGCCATATCTGCTCGGGCCTCAGGTCGATGATCTCGGGGAGGACCTCGGTCTGGTGCAGGAAGTTGGCGTGAGACAGCATGACTCCCTTGGGCTCGCCGGTGGTACCGCTCGTATAGATGATGGTGGCCACGTCGCCGGCTTTTCCCTTGGACGCCTCGGACTCGTACTCGCCCGGCCTGGCCGCGCGGCGAGCCTCTCCCCTGGCCATGACCTCGGCGAAGGAGAGCGGCTCTATGCCCGCGGCACGCGCCGCGGCGGCCGCGGGTTCCGAGGCGGGATCGAAGAGCAGGGCGCGGGCCAGCGAGGGGAGTTCCGCCTTGCGGGCCACGAGCTTGGCCAGCTGGCGCTCGTTCTCGAGCAGGGTCAGCGCGCAGCCGCTGAAGGAAAGGATGTACGCGAGCTCCTGCTCCGTGGCGTCGCATCCTCGCGGAACGTCCGCCGCCCCCAGGCCTATGACGGCCAGGTCGCTGATGAGCCATTCCTTGCGGTTGTCAGATATGAGCCCTACGCGGTCGCCGCGGGCCACCCCGAGTTCCAGGAGGCCGGCCGCGAAGGTCGCCACCTCCTCGAGGAGGCGGCCGTAGCTCGTCGGCGCGAAGGCGTTGGTCGCGTCCTTGCTATACTGGGCGACGTACTCGGGGCGCGACGTCGCGCGCTCCATGAACATGAGGGCGAGGGTCTCGGCCATGCTTTCCTCCGAGGAGAAGAATAATGGAAGTATAGAACATTGATTAAAATGACGCAAGTTGTAAAAGTGTCATATTGCATTTCGAGCCAGCGCCCCCGGAGCGGTACGAACCGTAGCGGCGCTTGACGCCTAATCCATTGCTTAGGCCAGAGATCCCTTAGCGCTCTATTCGCCTTCGCTCGGCCGGTACCTCGTCGAAATAGCTCCTGAACAGGCGTTCGATGTCTACGAGGCTATTCGAGTTCTGGATGGCGTAGCGTAGGTGGTGGCCGAACGAGAGGTTGTCGCAGTAGTAGAAGAAGAAGCGGCGCGCCCGGCTCACGTGGAAGGACGGAGGGAGGAGCCGCTCGATGAGGGCTATCATCGACGAGCCTACCGCCTCGACGTCGACCTCCAGCTCGAAGGCCGGGTCAGCCTCCTTGCCTCGGAGCAGGGCGAAGAACCAGGGTCTCCTGACCGCCTCGCGGCCGATCATGACGCCCGCGGCGTTCCGCCGCCCGACCGCCTCCTCGTAGCCTTGGTAGGTCCGTACGTCGCCGTTGCCGATCACGGGTATGCCTAGGGCCTTCGATAGCGCGGTGACGTAGGCCCAACGGCTCGTGCGGCGGAATTTCTCGTTCTTGAGGCGGGGGTGGACGACGAGGTAGTCGGCGCCAGCGGCCTCTAGCCCGCGGCAGAAGCCGAGCAGCGCCTCCTCCGATTCCTCGTAGCCGAGCCTGAGCTTGGCCGACAGCGACACGCCCGGCAGGGCCGCCTTTATGGCCGCGACGAGGCCGGCGGCGCGATCGGCGTCCTTCATCCAGCGTACGCCGCCGCCGGAACGCTCTATGTGCGGGGCCGAGCAGCCGAAGTTAAGGTCTATGCCGCCGAGCGGGGCTCCCGCTTCCCGCCGCTCGTCGCTCAGCCGTACCGACGCCTCGATGAGCGGTCCAGGCTCCGCTCCGTAGAGCTGGACTGCGGTGCGCTCAGGCCGCGGCTCGCTGTCCATGAACCAGCGATCGAAGGGCGAGCGGGCGAGGTAGCCGGCGGCGCTGGTCATCTCGGTATAATAGCGATCGCAGCCGCCGAAGGACTCGACGAGCTCGCGGAGCGGGCGGTGGCTCAATTCGACCATGGGAGCCAGGAGCAGGGCTCGGGGCGGGAGTAGGGGCATCGGCCGACTATACGCCGGCCCGGGCTCGAGAGGCAACCGCCCGCGATGATTGACTATAGCTAGACTTATACGGTATAAACCCAAGGCGCGATATTCGGCGCTTCTACGACGCGGCTCCCATAGGCCGGCGACGCAGTACGCGGGGCGATACTTTCCGCGACCCTATAACCGAGATAACGTTCCGGCATATCATCTAGGAGGAATTCGTGAGCGTAAAGATCAGGCTCAAGAAATTTGGCGCTAAGAAGCGGCCGTACTATCGTATCGTGGTGCTCGATACCCGCCAGGCGCGCGACGGCAAGACCATCGACGAGCTGGGCATCTACCACCCGATCGAGAAGGAAGGCTCCCAGGTCCGCGTCGACGAGGCCAAGGCCAAGGCCTGGCTCGCCAAGGGCGCCCTACCGAGCGATACGGTTCGCAGCCTCTTCAACAAGCAGAATATCCGCCTCGGCTAAGACGGCTCCGGCGCCGCGATTCCGCGGCTGCCCCCGAGCCTTCCGCCCTAGGCGGTAGCGGCCTCGGCTGGCCTCGTTCGGGCGTCGAACCCAGGCGACTCCGCTGTACGAAAGGGCATGACAATGGAACGCGATTTTGTTGAATACGTCGCCAAGTCCCTCGTGGACGACCCGGCGGCCGTCTCCGTGAACCTCGTCGAGACCGACGAGGGAACCGTCATAGAGCTTCGCGTCGGCCCCGAGGATATCGGCAAGGTCATAGGCAAGAGAGGGCGCATCGCCAAGGCGATGCGCACCCTCCTGTCTGCCGCCGCTACCCGCGGGGGCAAGGACTGCAAGCTCCAGATACTCGACTGAGCGTGGACGAGCTAGCCCTGGGCAGGCTCGGCGCCCCCCATGGCGTCGACGGCCGCATACGGCTCGTTTCCTTCTCCGGGGAGACAGAGCACCTCCTCGCCCTCGAGAGCGCGACGTTGCGCGGCGATGGCCGCGTCCTCTCGGTCCGCGTCGAGTCGGCGCGCGAGTACGGCGACGGCGTGCTACTCAAGCTCGAGGGCTACGACTCTCCCGAGGCCGTCAAGGCGCTTTCCGGCCTTGAGCTCTGGGCCCCTCGGGAATCGGCCGCTCCGCTCGAGGATGACCAGTACTACTACGCCGACCTCGTCGGTTGCGTTCTCCGATCGGGGAACGCGACGGTGGCGGAGGTCGTCGCCGTCTGCGACGCTGGCGGCGGGGATCTCCTGGAGGTCAGGAAGGCCGACGGCTCGAGCGCCTACGTCCCCTTCCGCAAGGAATTCGTCGGCGCGGTCGATACGACGGCCCGGACTATAGAGCTCGTGGCCCCCTGGATCCTGGACTGAGGCCCCTCTGCATGCGCATTGACGTACTGTCGCTCTTTCCCGGCATCCTCGAGGGTTTCTTTACGAGTTCCATCATGGCGCGAGCCGTCGCCAAGGGGCTCGTTAGCTACGGCCTTACCGACATACGAGACTACGCTACCGATAAGCACCGGAAGTGCGACGACGAGATCTTCGGCGGCGGCGCCGGCATGCTCATGCTGCCCGGTCCCGTATCGGCGGCCCTCGATTCGGTCGACGCTCGTAACGCCCGCGTCGTATACGTTACCCCGGGCGGGAGGCTCTTCAACCAGGCCTACGCCCAGGACCTGGCCCGCGAGGAGCATCTGGTACTGCTCTGCGGGCGCTACGAGGGCGTAGACCAGCGCGTCATTGACCGCTACGTCACCGACGAGGTAAGCATCGGCGATTACGTACTGTCCTCGGGAGAGACGGCGGCCCTCGTTCTCGTCGACGCGATCTATAGGCTTATCCCGGGGGTCATCACCGGTGAGTCCCTCGACGAGGAGAGCTTCGAGGGCGGGCTCCTCGAGTACCCCCAGTATACACGCCCGGCGGTTTATGATACCATGGAGGTCCCTGACGTTCTCGTCTCGGGCCATCATGCCAATATAGTCAAGTGGCGCATGAAGAAACGGCTCGAGAAGACCCTTCTGTACCGTCCCGACCTGCTCCAGGGAAAGGGACTAGAGGGCGAGCTCAGGGCCTTGATACTAGAACTAACCGAGCAAGGGGGAGTGAAATGAACCTCATAAAGAAGATCGAGGCCGGCCAGACCAAGGATTTCCAGGACATCAAGGCCGGGGATACCGTCCGCGTGCACTTCAAGATCGTCGAAGGCAAGACCGAGCGCATCCAGCTCTACGAGGGCCTGGTGATCTGCTTCAAGAACTCCGGCATCGGCAAGACCTTCACGGTCCGCAAGAATTCCTACGGCGTCGGCGTCGAGCGCGTGTTCCCGTTCTACTCGCCCCGCATCGCCAAGGTCGAGCTCATCCGCCCCGGCAAGGTCCGCCGCGCCAAGCTCTACTACATCCGCGACAAGATCGGCAAGGCCGCCAAGATCAAGGAACTCAT
>CAZNNA010000170.1:0-7278 GCA_964573825.1 uncultured Treponemataceae bacterium | reverse complement strand
TGCCTTCAATAGAAGTGCTTTCTATGGGCGATACTGGGATTGAACCAGTGACTTCGACGCTCGCTAGCGCTCGCTAACGCGTAAGGTATGGTATTGTAGTGATTCGCCTTCGGCGAATCCTCGCGTACCGTGTGAAGGTTCGGCAAGCGCAACCCACAATATAAAAAGGCGTTTTTGGTGGGCGATACTGGGATTGAACCAGTGACTTCTACCGTGTGAAGGTTCACGAAGCGTGCCTTCAATAGAAGTGCTTTCTATGGGCGATACTGGGATTGAACCAGTGACTTCTACCGTGTGAAGGTAGCACTCTCCCGCTGAGTTAATCGCCCATAGAAAGCCCCAGAAGGAAGGCACGCTTCGTGCGCACTCTCCCGCTGAGTTAATCGCCCACCAAAAACGCCATATGCAAGGAGGGTTGCGCTTGCCGCGCGCTCTCCCCAGGAGCATGCGGATTCTATCTGGTAGGCGCCTCGCATGTCAACAAGCGCGCCTCGTCGACGACGATAGCTCAATAAGGAACGCGGCTGTCTAGTTATTCATACTTTTTTGACCGAGACATAGAAAACTCTAATTAATCCACATGCCGTATGTATCTATCATATAAATACATAGCATCATTACTTCAGCGAGTCGCTTCATTGGATCAGTTCTTGCATTTAGTGGAACCAGCGAGTCATAGAGGAAGCGTATGTCCGACATCGTAAGAGTATCAAAACCGTTATCGAGTGCGAGGCCATGGTCAGCCGAGATAAAGACCGAACTCCTTAGGAAGAGCATACATCTATTGATAGGCTTGGTGCCTACGCTCGCGAACTGGAATTTCAGCCTTACAGTCCTATTACTCTCCTCGGGAATACTCGTATACTCCTATAGCGAACTCATGCGTCTCCGCGGCTACGAGGTTGCGATCATAAGCAGGGTAACGGCGTTGGCCGCCAGGCGAAGGGACTCCGGGCGCTTCGTGATGGGGCCGGTAACGCTCGGCCTAGGCGCGCTGCTCGCCCTCGCGCTGTACCCGGAACCGGCCGCTTCCATCGCCATCTACGCGCTCGCCTTCGGCGACGGGCTTTCGAGCCTGGTGGGCAAGGCCTTCGGAACCGTTCGCATCCCCTTCACGGGCGGCAAGTCCCTCGAGGGGAGCCTGACCTGTTTCCTCGCGGTACTATGCTCCGCCTACGCGGTATCCGAGGACCTCGCGAGGTCGGCGGCCATAGCCTTCGTGGCCACGGTGACCGAGGCAGCCCCGACCAAGGACGCGGACAACGTGCTCCTTCCCTCCATCGTCGGCCTAGCGGCCGTGCTGCTGTTCCGCTAGCGATACCGATAAGGCGGCCCGCGAGGCTCACCTCCAGAGATAGTAGTCGTGCAGGCTGCGCGTATGGGTCACGGCGCTCGCGACCAGGACGGGCAGCGCGGCGATGGCGATCCAGGGCGAGGCCGTGGACTTGAGCGCCAAGGCGGCTCCGGCGGCGCCCGCCATGCCGAGGCCGGCGTGCAGGTAGGCCTTGTCCTTGCTGGAACGCCAGGCCACGAGATAGTCGGCTAGGGCGAGGCCGAGCACGGCCAGCTCGAACACTATGGCTAGCGTAGAAAGGCCTCGGTCGAGCAGCAAGGAGTCTCCCGGCCCGACCGAGTTGAGCGGTTGCAGCGTCGCGAAGAGCATTGCTGCCAGGACGATACCGCTCAGCATGGGCATGCTGCGCTCCTGCCTGAGGCCCACCGAGAACAGGCTGCCAGCGAAGAGCGCCAGGGTACCGAGGTAGCGCCCTAGCAGGGCGACCCTGGTAATGGCGGCGAAGAGGTTCGCCCCGGCGCCGTACGCCGCTACTATGAGCATGAAGCCCCTGGCGAGCTCGAGGGACTGGCAGAGAGCCCACAGCGAGAAGAAGAGTATCTCCACCGATACGGTCTTGCCGCTGCTCATGGCGACGAAGGCGGTGAGCGCCGCGCCGAACAAGGCGCAGGCCAACGCGACGGAAGCCGAGGTATAGAAGGCTACGGCCGAACCGTCCTCATAGAACGAAAGCCTTACCCGCTCCACCGCCCCGGGTCCGACCCAGAGAACGGCCAGGCCCAAGGCCAGTATCGCGGCGACGCTCAGGAAGAAGAATAGCCAATACAGGCGCTCGCGGAGCTTGATCGTCATGACGATACCCTACTCCGCCTTAGGATTTCCCTCAAGGGCGTCCGGGGCGAGCCGATACTGTAAACGCAGGCGACCGCTCGACGAGTCGCCCGAAGAGGGAGAACGGCAATGAAGAGAAGGATAGCGATCGTCGCCACGCTCATGGCTCTCGTTACCGCCGCGTTCGCGGGGGACGTCGCGACGCTCGTCAACCTCGGATTCTCTCCCGATTCGGCGTACTTCATGTTCGGCTTCCACGGGCTCGATACCGTCAACGGCAAGCCGTACGCCGAGGTCTACATCGTCGACACGAAGAAGAACGATTTCGTGAGCGGCGGCACGTTCAAGGGCATGTACGGGACGGAGCTCCAGCCGGGCTGGGATCCCGCGGGCGGCTTCTATAAGCTCTTCTCCGACGCGGTTCCGCTCGCCAGGAAGCATCGCATCGATCACCTGGCCCAGGGACGCCTCGCGTACCTCCTGATCAACGGGGGCGCCGCCTCCGACTCGCTCTCCTTCAAGGATTTCGAGACCGGCGCCCAGTGGACCGTCACGCTCAAGGAAACCATCGAGGACAAGGCCGGCCAGGCCAGCTCTTCCTTCGGCCTCGAGATAAGCATCGAATCGGAAGGCAAGAAGACCAGCGTCAAGGCGGGCAACCCGGGCATCAAGCGCAAGGGCGTAGTTGACTACACGATCAAGGAGATACTGCTAGGCCCGGACGCCAAGACGGTGGTGGTAATCGTGGAGCGGCTCGAGAAGCAAGCCGGGGGTCATGCAGTTCGCTACATGGTGGAGACCTTCAGGCTACCGTGACCGGCGGGCCCGTCGCCCCGACGCCGTTGAATAGACCCTGACAGATCGTATAGTATCCAATACGCGCGCGACTCGCTCCCGGGCTCATGGTCCGGAGGCGTAGCGGCGCGCAATCTAGCGCCGCCCCGCGAGGGCGCGCACGCCGCCGAGGTACAAGCATGGCAGAGAAGATCACCCCCCGGAGCATCGATTACTCGCAGTGGTATATCGACATCGTCCTGAACGCTAAGCTGGCGGACTACTCGCCGGTCAAGGGGTGCATGGTCATTCGGCCTCGGGGCTACGCCATATGGGAGCGCCTGCGCGACGAGCTGGATCGCCGCTTCAAGGAGACCGGGCACCAGAACGCCTACTTCCCCATGTTCATCCCCATGAGCTTCCTCAAGAAGGAGGCCGAGCACGTGGAGGGCTTCAGCCCCGAGCTAGCGGTGGTCACCCACGGCGGCGGCGAGGAGCTCGAGGAGCCCCTGGTCGTCAGGCCCACGAGCGAGACCATCATCTGGAGCAAGTACCGCGACTGGATCCAGTCCTGGCGCGACCTGCCCCTGCTCTATAACCAGTGGGCCAACGTCGTCCGCTGGGAGAAGCGTACCCGGCTCTTCCTCCGCACGGCCGAGTTCCTCTGGCAGGAAGGCCACACGGCCCACGAGACCGAGGCGGAGGCCGTGGCCGAGACGCAGACCATGCTCGAGGTCTACATGAAGTTCGCCGAGGAGTACCTCTGCCTGCCCGTGATAGCCGGGCGCAAGAGCGACGCCGAGAAGTTCGCCGGCGCCGTGGCGACCTACTCCATAGAGGCGATGATGCAGGACAAGAAGGCCCTGCAGGCCGGCACGAGCCACTTCCTGGGACAGAACTTCGCCAAGGCCTTCGACGTGCAGTACCAGACCCGCGACGGCGGCCTCGACCACGTCTGGGCGACGAGCTGGGGCGTGTCCACGCGCCTCATCGGCGCCATCATCATGACCCATTCCGACGACAAGGGCCTCGTCCTGCCCCCCTCGCTCGCGCAGGAGGAGATTGTCGTCGTTCCTATCTTCAAGAGCGACAGCAAGGCCGCCGTGCTCGAGTACGCGGGCAGGGTCGTCGCCGCGCTCAAGGCCGACGGTCGACGCGTGACGCTCGACGACGACGACACCTCGAGTCCCGGCTGGAAGTTCGCCGAGTGGGAGATGCGCGGCGTGCCCATACGCGTCGAGGCGGGCCCCAAGGACGCGGCCGCCGGCAACGTGGTCATGGTACGCCGCGACACGGGCGAGAAGCTCGTGGTCAAGGCCGAGGAGGCGCCCGCCAAGGCCCGCGAGATCCTCGCGGCCATGCAGCGCGACCTCCTCGAGCGCGCGCGGTCCTTCCGCGACGCCAATACCAAGGACGTCGAGACCCTGGACGATATCCTGGCCTTCTACGGTAAGGAGAGGAAGCCCAAGAAGCAGTCGCTCGAGGACGGCGAGTCCCACGAGGGCACCGCCGAGGCCACGGGCGGCTACGCGCGCGGCCTCTGGTGCGGCGGACGCGAATGCGAGGCCAGGCTCAAGGCCGACCTCAAGGTGACTATCCGCAACCTGCCCTTCGACCAGCAGGAAGGCTGCGAGGGACGCTGCTGCCTCTGCGGAGCCCCCGCCAAGCACCGGGCGATCTTCGCCCGCTCGTACTAGCGGCCGCGGTCGCCGGGATACCGGGTCGATGACGACGAGGCCGGCCGGGCGCTCATCCTCCGGGCGCTCTCGCGAGAAGGGCGCTTCGGCCGGGCCCGCGCTAACCGCGCTCGTCCGGACCGCGCTCTCGGTAGCCGCGATCGCCGTCGGCCTAGGCGCCTGCTCTCGGGAGCGCGCGATCGCCGCGGCTCCGCCGTCCCTGGAGCCGCCGAGGCCGGGTTACGCCGTACCGCGCGACGGCTACCTCGCCCTGGCGTTCGACGATAGCGGAGGCCTTCGGGCGCTCGCGTCGAACGATGCACCGCCTCCGCGAACGGCCGCCCCCTTCCCCATGGCGATCTCGGCGGCGGCGATACAGTCGCTGCGCAAGGGCGCCGTATTGGCCGTGAACAGGCAAGGCCCCCTCTGGCTAGAGGGGCGACGCTACGAAGCCACCGGCCCCGAGGCCCGAGGAGAGGCGCGACTCGTCATCGAGGGGATCCAGGGCGCTCGCGACGCCTTCGCCGCCCGTACGGTAGCCTCGGCGTGGGCCTCGGGCGGCAAGGCGCTCTTCCTCCTCTGCAGGCATCCGGTCTACGAAACGGCGGACCTCTCCGGGCCGGCCTCTATCGTCATGGCGGCCGACGAGTATAGCGCGGCGCTGTTCTCGCCATCCCTCGGCGACGACGCCTTCGCCGTCTACCCCACGGCGCCCGACTCGTGGCTCGTCCAGTACAGGAGCGAGACGGAGGATCGCGTACGTACCGACTACGCCATAGCGCGGCCGCGCCCCGAGGCGGAGGGAGGACTCACTCGCGATCCCATAGGCAGGTCGCACTTCGAGCGCCTGGCCTCGCCCTTGCCCGTCGCGGCGGCGCCCGTCGAGCTCGGCGCGGCCCTCGAGGCGCTCGTCGGCCCCCTGCTCGTCGAGGCGACGATGTCCGACGGCTCCCGGCGCGCCTTCCTCCGGGGAGACGCCGGCGAGGCGGCTCCCGCCTGGGCCCACGTCACGGACGACGCGGCCGCCCACGGCGGCGTCTCGGCCGTCGTGGTTACCGACGACTGGCGCCTGGCCATCCAGGCGCGCCGCGAGGGCGCTCCGGCCGCCAGGCTCGTCAACCTGGACGCCCCGCTCCCGGGGGCGACGGCTCGAGGCGTGGCGATGGTCGGTTCGCTCGTGGTCGTACTCTGGGAACAGGGCTCCTTTCCCGACGTGACGGCCAGCGGCATCTACGCGCTCGACCCCGCACTATGAAAGCCGGCGACGGCGCGCTATAGTAGGGATACCATGAGAAGGATCACGCTCGCCGCGCTCATCGCATTCGCCGGGCTCGCCGCCCCGTCTGCGCTCGACCTGGAGGCAGCGTCCGGCCGCTTCGGCGTTATCGTCATCAATAACCAGCACGATGCGATCCCCCTCCTGCCGGTAACGAACACCCTGGGGGGCTCAGTCGTCGTCTCGTTCGCCAAGGGCTTCTTCCTGAGCCTGCAACCCGCCCTCGACCTCTACTGGACTAATTACAAATGGCAAGAAGGCCGCGCCGTACCCACGGAGACGGAGACGGGCCAGGGTAACAACGCCTTCGTCCTAGGCTTCATCCTGGACCTGCCGGTGACGGCCACCTTCTCCTTCTCGAGCCGCGTCGGCGGGGCGGCCTCGCTCGGCCCGGCCTTCATCCTCCGGGCAGCCTTCGCCTACGACCAGACGGCGTCCGAGCAGGAGAGCATGGCGGCTAACCTCGCCTCCATCGCCTCGTACTTCTGGCAGGCCGGCCGCTGGTTCAACCCGTCGGTCGCCCTGCGCTTCGACGTCTACCTGCAGGAGAATTTCACCTTCGCCTTCGGCGTCCGCGGTCTCTTTCCCATCCACAACCTCTGGAACGGTAACCCGAACGTCCTGGACGAGGGGCTGCTCCACGTAACCATGGCGATGCTAGTAGGACTATGACACAGGAACCGGAACAAGCAACGGGATGGGGCGACGTCGACGACGCGCTCCGGCTCTCGACGGACGCGGCCCGCATCGTACTCGAGGCGGGCGGCGAGACCTACCGCGCCGAGGACGTCATGGCGGCCATAGCCTCGTCGCTGGGAGCGCTCGACCCCGACGCCTTCGCGACGCCCACCGGCTTCATGGCCTCCTGCGACGACCCGCGCGGGCGGAGCCGGGCGGTCGTGAAGCGCATCCGCAAGCGCCAGATGAACCTGGAGAAGATAGTCCGGGTCAACGAGCTGGCCCGCGATGCCGTATCGGGACGCGTCGACCAGGACGGCATCGAGCGCGAGATCTGCGCCATAGACGCCATAGGCTCCTACCCGACGCCCCTGCCATCGATCGGGGCCGCCGCCGTCACGGGCTTCTTCTGCCCCATCTTCGGCGGCGCATGGAACGACGCCCTGGCGGCCGCCCTGGTAGGCGTGGTCATAGCCCGGCTCATGTCCTGGCTCGGCGGCATGCGGCTTTCGGACTTCTTCTCGAACATCGTAGGCGGCGCCTTCGCGGCCGCGGTCGCCCGCGTATCGTTCAGCCTGGGGCTCGTCGGAAATCCCGACGCCGTCATCATCAGCGCCATCATGCTACTCGTACCCGGCGTGATGATAGTCAACGCTATCCGCGACATGATCGCCGGAGACCTCGTCGCGGGCATCTCGAGGGCGGCCGACGCCTTCATATCGGCGGCGGGCATATCCATCGGAGTCGGC